>JAFMJX010000121.1 GCA_017853235.1 Chitinophagaceae bacterium
ATTATTTAAAAAACACAAGAATCAAACAATGGATCAAACAATATTATTTGTCATCATTGGAGGCGTCTCCTTATTGGGAGGGGTGCTCGTCGGGAAACTAGTATTTGCCCGCAACACAAAAAAACAAGTCGAAGAAGCGGAAGCGCAAGCAGCCAACATTTTAAAGGAAACCGAACTAAGAGCTGAAACCATAAAAAAGGAAAAACAGCTTGAAGCCAAAGAGCGATTTGTTCAACTTAAAGCCGATCATGATCGTGAAATTTTAGAGAAAAACAAAAAAATTGGTGAAGCTGAAAATAGAATTAAGCAAAAAGAAATTTCAATCAATCAAAAAGAAGCTTCCGTTGATAAGCAAGTAAAGGAAAATGAGGCTATTAAGGAAAACTTAAATCGCCAAATTGAGTTGGTGAATGTGAAACGTTCCGAGTTGGAAAAACACCAAGAGGAACACATTCGTCGTTTGGAAAAAATTGCAAATTTAAGTGCCGATGACGCGAAGCAACAATTAATTGAAAGTCTTAAAAATGAGGCCCAGAGCCAAGCTTTATCACTTCAGCAAGAAATTATTGAAGATGCAAAACAAAAAGCAAATAAGGAAGCTCGTAAAATAATTATTCAATCCATTCAACGTACTGCAGCCGAAGTAGCCATTGAAAATACGGTCACCGTATTTAATTTGGAATCGGATGAAATGAAAGGTCAAATCATTGGACGAGAAGGACGTAACATACGAGCTATTGAAGCTGCGACTGGGGTAGATTTAATTGTAGATGATACCCCCGAAGCAATTTTGCTTTCTTCTTTTGATCCATTACGCCGTGAAATTGCTCGTTTAAGTTTACAACGATTAGTGGCAGATGGACGTATTCACCCTGCTCGTATTGAGGAAGTGGTAGAAAAAACCCGTCGTCAATTAGAAGACCAAATTGCAGAAATTGGAGAACGTACAGTCATTGAATTAGGCATACATGGATTACATAAGGAGTTAATTAGGATTATTGGAAAAATGAGATTCCGTTCTTCTTATGGTCAAAACCTATTGATGCATAGTCGTGAAACAGCTAATTTATGTGGTATCATGGCTGCCGAATTAGGATTGAACCCTAAATTGGCTAAACGTGCCGGATTATTACACGATATAGGAAAAGTACCTGATGAAGAAACCGAATTGAGCCACGCATTATTGGGTGCAAAATTGGCCGAAAAATATGGAGAAAATCCAGCCGTGGTGAATGCGATTGGAGCCCACCATGATGAAATGGAAATGCAATATGTGATTTCACCCATCATCCAAGCTTGTGACGCAATAAGCGGTGCAAGACCAGGGGCAAGAAGGGAGATAATGCAACAATACATCCAGAGAATCAAGGACTTAGAAAATTTAGCAATGAACTATCAAGGGGTTGAAAAAGCCTATGCTATTCAAGCTGGTCGTGAATTAAGGGTGATTGTGGAAGCTGAAAAAGTATCTGACCAAACCTCTGACCAATTGAGCTTTGAAATAGCCCAAAAAATACAAACTGAAATGACCTACCCAGGTCAGATTAAGGTGACAGTGATTCGCGAAAAGAGGGCTGTCAACATAGCTAGATAGGAGATATTTAATTTTGAATCAAATAATTTGGATAATAAGGTGGGTTCGCCTACCTTTGCCGTCCGCAAAAAATAAGAATTATGAGCGCAGCCGTAAAGTTCGTACACGAACAATTGACCGCAAAAAAGGACTACCCAGCATTCAAAGCTGGTGATAATATTACCGTAAACTACAAAATCGTAGAAGGTGGTAAAGAACGTATTCAAAGTTTCCGTGGAGATGTGATCAAATCACAAGGAACTGGAGCTACCGCGTCTTTCACTGTACGTAAAATATCTGATGGAGTGGGCGTTGAACGTTTATTCCCTTTCTTATCCCCAAATATTGATTCCATCGTTTTAAATAAGTCTGGTAAAGTACGTCGTGCTAAATTGTATTACTTACGTGACAGAAGCGGTAAGAGTGCTCGTATTAAGGAAAAAAGATTCTAGTTTTTTTAGGAAGTCAATGCTTAGAAAAATGGAACATCCATTCCATGTAAGATTATTAAATAGATTAATTTATACCAAAGCGACCCATTTTAGGGTCGCTTTTTTTATGTTTTATTTGGCTTAATTGGTCCAAAAATTTGATGTTTCTGTTTTATAATTACCTTACCTTTATTATTCTAAATTTAATATTATGGGCAACTTAGGATTTCAAGAATTATTAATTATTGGTGTGGTTATTTTAGTCATGTTTGGTGGTCGTAAAATTCCTGAATTCATGCGTGGATTAGGTAAAGGAATTCGTGAATTCAACGATGCAAAAAACAATGTGAAAAAAGAAATCGAAGAAGGTATTAAAGAAAAAGATGAAAAGGGAGCTTAATATTTTCTTTCATTGATCGTTTTCTATTCGGCACTCTTTTTATTTTTATACATTTAATTATATAGCCTTTGTTTCGTTTTACCACAATCAAAGACTACCATGCTGCATTACAAGTAAATCAACTGTCCTGTGCACAGGTAGTTGATTTTTATTTATCGCAAATACAAAAGCACAGCGACCTTCATTCTTTCATAGAAGTATTTAGTGAAGAGGCAATGCAACGCGCACTTGATTTAGATGCTTTGAGAGCCCAGGGTAAACCACTAGGTAAATTACATGGAGTAGTGGTAGGTATTAAAGATGTATTGTGTTATAAAGATCATCAGGTTTCAGCTGCTTCAAAAATACTAGAAAATTATACGGCCATTTATTCTGCTTCTGCAATTGAAAAATTATTGTCAGAAGGTGCCATCATTATAGGAAGACAAAACTGTGATGAATTTGCCATGGGCAGTAGTAATGAAAATTCTGCTTTTGGTGCAGTTAAAAATGGGCTTGACCCAAATAAAGTGCCAGGAGGTTCCTCTGGTGGCTCAGCAGTAGGAGTGCAAATGGATTTGTGTATGGTGAGCTTAGGTTCTGATACCGGAGGGTCTGTACGTCAACCTGCCGACTTTTGTGGAGTAGTTGGTTTAAAGCCAAGTTATGGCCGCATCTCACGTTATGGACTCATTGCATATGCATCTTCTTTTGATCAAATTGGTATTTTTTCAAAAACAGTGGAAGATGCTTCTCTAGTGTTAGAAGTCATTGCAGGAAAAGATGATATGGATAGTACCGTATCTGACTTGCCTGTTCCTGCTTATAGTCAATCCAATACACCATTACCTAAAAGGGTGGCTTATTTCAAAGAAACTATTTCACATCCTGGATTAGATCCTGAAATGAAAAATAAATTTATTGATTATATACAATCACTTCAACATTCAGGTTATACGGTTGATGCAATTGATTTTTCTTTACTTTCTTTTGTGGTACCTACTTATTATGTTTTGACCACAGCAGAAGCATCTAGTAATTTATCACGTTTTGATGGAGTAAAGTTTGGGCACAGAACAAAGCAACCCATTTCCGATTTAACGGAACTCTATAAATTAAGTAGAACAGAAGGTTTTGGAGAGGAAGTACAAAGACGTATTTTATTGGGCACTTTTGTACTAAGTGCTGGATATTTTGATGCTTATTTTACAAAAGCACAACAAGTGCGCAAGCAGTTAGTAAATTTTACAGAGGAATTGTTTTCAAAGTATGAAGTGCTCATTTCACCTACTGTACCAAGTACCGCATTTCGTTTAGGAGAACACCATCAGACACCTTCTCAGATGTTTTTGGCAGATATCTATACAGTGTATGCTAATTTAGTTGGGATACCAGCCATTTCCATTCCCTTATTTAAGCACAGCAATGGAATGCCTTTTGGATTACAAGCAATGAGTGCTACTTTTCAAGAAGAAACTTTGCTTGCCTTTAGCGCTTCACAAATGAACCAGCAACTTTCCTCATGAAAAATAGGCATTCTTTTTTAAAGTTAGCAGGGATATTGTTGTTTTCCACAATACAAGTGGCCGCTTTTGCTTTTCAAAAAGAGGTCCTTTTTAATAGTAGTAAAAAAGATTCCTTGGTCAAAAAATCCCAAAAGAGTTTTAAAAAAACAGATACCCTTTTTGACAAAAATGAAAAGCCCACTCATAAAATTGATAGTTCCCGTCAACCAAGGGTAGAATTTGAAAGCTTGTTTACAGTGGTGAAAACGGATGTAAAAAATAATCCCTTACAATACCAAATTAACGAAAAGGCCATCAGTTTTATACAAACTTATATGGACAAACAAGGTCCTGAATTAATTAAAATGAAATCCTGGGCGAAGCCGTATTTTAATTTGTATGATGCGATTTTGGAAAGTAGAGGTATTCCAACACAAATGAAATACTTAAGTGTGATCGAAAGTCATTTAAGTAGTAATGTGGTTTCCTGGGCGGGGGCAGTAGGTCCTTGGCAAATCATGCCTCAGGAGGCACAACGCTTAGGGCTTAAATTAATGCCGGTGGATGAGCGTACTGATTATCAAAAAAGTACCCTTGCTGCCGCAACTATTTTGAGAGAATTATATGATGAATTTGGAGATTGGCTATTGGTGGTGGCTGCTTATAATGGGGGCGCAGGAAGATTACGTCAAGTCATTCAAAAAATGAAATCAAAGGATTTTTGGGAAATACAATATTCATTGCCATTAGAGACAAGGGATCATGTAAAAAAATTCATAGCAACTAATTATGTTTTTGAAACAGATCAAATACAAGCCACTCAAATTAAAATGCTGCCTGATAAAAAAGGATATACTGCAACAAAATCAATTGAAAATCTTTCAAAAACAATGATTAAGGGGAGATATAGCATTTCTGTGATGTCAGAATGGATTCATATGCCTGCACATATCATTGTACAATTAAACCCTCTATTAGAAAAAACATTGGCTGCGGGAAAGGAGTTTGAGCTGCATTTGCCCAAGGATAAATTAGACTTATTTGAAACCCATAAAAATCAAATTTTACAGGCATCTATCAAATCCTTGTATCAAATAAAAGAATAAGTAAAAAAGTGAAAATAAGGTTATAGTGTGAAAGACGCTTTAGAAGTCATCGTCAAATTCATCCTTATCATCAAACAAATCATCGTCATCATCAAGTCCTTTTAAATCTTCATCCAAGGAAAAGTCATCGTCATCGTCTTTTTTAAATTTTCCTGGTTTTTTTGATGATTTTTTAGGCATATCAAATTCTTCAAAATCAGGGTCCCAGCTATCATCTTCTTCTGAGGCATCCCAATCATCTTGTACTTCTTCCTCTTCATCAATATCATCCTCCTCGTCTACTTTTTTCTTTGAAGTAGGCTTGCTTGCTTTTCCCGCTTTAACAATACTAGTAGCGGATACTTTTTTTTCCTTAATAGTTTTTACTGCCATAAGTAGTTCAAAATTACGCTGTAAAATTTCAACTGAAAATTTTATTTACCAAAAAAAATGAGTCTTTTTTTAAAAAAAAATAATGCGACTAAAATGGATTATTTTTTGTATTTATTCTATACTTTATAAATGTATGA
>JAFMJX010000122.1 GCA_017853235.1 Chitinophagaceae bacterium
TTTAAAGGATCCAACCGAAAATGAAAACCCACTTGATTTTTATGGATATCAATATTGGATGGTGAACGAGCAAGGCCATGACATTGTTTTTCAGAATGGTTTGTTTGGTCAATATGTTTATGTGATCAGAGATAAAAATGCAGTAGTGGTAAGATTAGGAGAGTCTAAAGTTGTAAAACCTATTCATCATCATCAGCCTGAAATTTTTACTTATGCGGCAGCTGCTTTATCTGTGTTGAAATAAGGCGTTTTAAATTTTTGTATAAAAAAAGATCGTCCCGAAATTCGGGACGATCTTTTTTTATACTCTTATTATTTTTTTTCAATACAGGGGCCTGCTCTTTTCTATAATGCAACTATGGAACCCTTCAATTAAGCTTATAAGCTTAAAAAATATCCATTGCTTTCGCAAAGTAAGTCACTGTTCCAGGTAAGGCTAACCAAAAGAATTGTCTGTAAACTACAAGTAAGGCAATTAGGATTGCTAACCAAGCAAAACAATAAATCCAATATTTAGTCGTGTTTTTTTGCGCTTCCATTTGTAGTTATTTTGGTGTTTTTATTATGATGTGTGCAAATATACAAAAATTAATAAAAAAGAGGTAGTTGAACAATTATTTTAAATCAACCTGCCAACCTTGTTCATTTCGAACTATTTTCACTGAACGTGCTAATTTTTCAAAACTATTTTGGTATTGCAAAACCGCTAGGCTGCTATCCAATGTAGTGATATTATTAATTTGAATAGAAGCTTGTCTTAATTGTTGACGCCCCTCCTTATCCAATTGAAAATAAGATTGTGAAATACTGTCTAGTTTTATTTGATTTAAGGAATCTTTTAAAATATAAAATTGAGCTTCTTTAAATTCTCCTTTTAAGCAAGATGCTATAAAATATCTCCCTGCTTCGAGAGGGTCTTTTGCTGTTTCAAAACTTGGAGCTGATTGGCAACTTAGCATTCCACTTACCCAACAAATAAGCAACATTTTCTTGTGAATCATACCCAAAGTTAGGCAAAATGGAGAATTGGCATCTTGCATGGTTTATATTAATTTTGTGAAAGTCTTAAAAAATGCAATGCTCATGAAAAAATTAATGTTTGTTTTAGCCATTTCATTGGCGGGTACATTGAATGCACAGCAAAAGCATCCTTCTTTTATGGAGCAAGGCAATATTTATGAAGTTAATATTCGTCAATATACCAAGGAAGGTACTTTTAATGCGTTCGCAAAACATATTCCAAGATTACATCAAATGGGAGTTAAAACTTTGTGGTTTATGCCCATACAACCCATATCGGTGGAAGGCAGAAAAGGCACTTTGGGTTCCTATTATGCAGTTTCAGATTACACAGCAGTAAATCCTGAATTTGGAACCTTGTCCGATTTTAATGCAGTTGTAAAACAAGCGCATGCCTTGGGTATGAAAGTGATTATTGATTATGTACCAAATCATAGTGGAGCAGATAACAAATGGCTCAAATCGCATCCTGATTTTTATGAAAGAGATGAAAAAGGGAATGCAAAATATACAGCTGATTGGTCAGATACTCGTGAGTTAAATTACGATAACAAGGTGATGCAGGATAGCATGATCCAAACCATGAAATATTGGGTCAAAAATACAGCGATTGATGGTTTTAGAGTAGATGTTGCATGGGGTGTTCCTTATGATTTTTGGAAGAGATGTATTTCAACTTTAAAAAAAGAAAGGGATTTATTTTTCTTAGCGGAAGCAGATGATCCTAAAATGCATTCAAGTGGATATGATGCAACGTATAGTTGGACTGAATTTCATGTATTAAATGATATTGCTGCAGGCAAAAAAGACATACGTGCGCTAGATTCTGTACTTACGCATATTGACACTACATATATGAAAGGCGCATGGAGATTATACTTTACAAGTAATCATGATGAAAATTCCTGGAATAAAGCAGATTATGCAACCATGCCAGGGGAGATACATGCACCTTTTTCAGTATTTACTTTAACTTATCATCGAACTATGCCATTAATTTATAGTGGTCAAGAAGAACCCGTATTAAGAGCATTGGCATTTTTTGAAAAAGACCCCATTTATTTCAATAAATATCAAAGGGCTTCTTTTTACAAATCGTTATTACAATTAAGATCTAGTAATGCAGCTTTTAATGAATCTGCTTCTTTTACAAGATTAAAAGTGAATCAACCTAATCAGGTCATGGCTTATCAGCGAGTAAATGGAAAAGATAAAGTGGTGGTTTTATTAAACTTGTCTAATCAACCTCAACAAGTGGAATTACAAAATTTCACTGAAGATGGTAAAGTGTATGCAGAGTTGTTTTCTAAGGAGATTTCTAAAAATATAAAAAAGGTAGCATTGCCTGCTTGGGGGTATAAAGTATATGTAGCGAATCCCAAAATGGTACAGGCAACTCCCATTAAATCCAACTAAAAAACAAACCATATCAACATTCATTTATTATTATACTCTAATATTTTTTCATGACCCAGCACCAATTAGTCGAGCAAATAAAAAGTAAGCAATCTTATTTATGCGTAGGATTAGATACTGATATTGAAAAATTACCATCAGGCTTGCCTAAAAATACACAAGGGGTGATTGATTTTAATAAGTCCATCATTGATGCAACTGCGCCATATTGTGTGGGTTATAAAATAAATACTGCATTTTATGAATCTCAAGGGGTGAAAGGTTGGCAAGCAATGGAAGAAAGCTTGGCGCATATTCCCTCAACACATTTTACCATTGCAGATGCAAAAAGAGGGGATATTGGAAATACTTCGGCCCATTACGCTAAAACATTTTTTGAAGTATTACCATTTGATGCTATTACAGTAGCACCTTATATGGGAAAGGATAGTATTGAACCCTTTTTGGCTTATACAAATAAATGCACCATTGTTTTAGGTTTAACTTCAAATGAAGGAAGTCAAAACTTTCAACAACAAAAATTACAAAGCGGGGCTTTTTTATATGAAACTGTTTTAGAACAAGTGGCTTCATGGGGAAGCCCTGAACAACTTATGTTTGTTGTGGGCGCCACTAAAGCACAAGATTTAGCCAGTATTCGAAAAATAATTCCTCACCATTTTTTATTGGTACCAGGGGTGGGAGCGCAAGGAGGAAGTTTGCAAGAAGTCACTCAATATGGAAAAAATGAATCAGTAGGTTTATTGGTGAATGCAAGTAGGGCAGTGATTTATGCAAGTAATGGAAATGACTTTGCAGAAAAAGCAGCTGCAGCCGCTCATCAGTATGCCGCAGAAATGAAGGATTTATTGCAAACATGCTAATCACATTCACTTAGCTTTGTAACTTCACTATTTAATATAGTTATTATGGCAGTTAGAACCGATTTATTTGAATCTCCCGATTATTACAATTTGGATGAATTATTAACTGAAGAGCAATTGTTGGTTAGATCTGCAGTGCGTGATTATGTAAAGCAACAAGTTTCACCTATTATAGAAGATTACGCACAACGTGCAGAATTTCCTAGTCAAATTATAAAGCAGTTAGGAGACTTAGGATGTTTTGGTCCAACAATCCCCGCAGAATATGGTGGCGGTGGCTTGGATTATATTAGTTATGGAATCATGATGCAAGAATTAGAGCGTGGAGATAGTGGTGTTAGAAGTACAGCAAGTGTACAAGGATCTTTAGTGATGTATCCTATTTATGCTTATGGTAATGAAGCACAGAAAAAAAAGTACTTACCTAAATTAGCTTCAGGTGAGTGGTTAGGTTGTTTTGGTTTAACCGAACCCGATCATGGATCTAATCCTTCTGGAATGCTGACAAACATAAAAGATGCAGGAGATCACGTGATTTTAAATGGATCAAAAATGTGGATTAGTAATGCACCTATTGCACAAGTAGCAGTGGTATGGGCAAAAAATGAAGCAGGAGAAATTGTAGGTTTAATTGTTGAGCGCGGAATGGAAGGTTTTAGTGCTCCCACCACACATGGAAAATGGAGTTTACGTGCAAGTGCTACGGGTGAATTGGTTTTTGATAATGTGAAAGTACCCAAGGATAATATTTTACCCAATGTGAAAGGTTTAAAAGGACCTTTAGGTTGTTTAAGTAAAGCGAGATATGGAATTGCTTGGGGGGCTTTAGGGGCGGCTATGGATTGTTATGACACCGCATTAAGATATAGTAAGGAGCGTATTCAATTTGACAAGCCCATTGGTGGATTTCAGTTGCAACAAAAAAAATTAGCTGAAATGATTACAGAAATTACTAAAGCGCAATTATTAGTATGGCGCTTAGGAGTATTGATGAATCAAGGTAAAGCAACACCACAACAAATTAGTATGGCTAAAAGGAATAGTTGTGAAATAGCCACTCATATTGCTAGAGACGCACGACAAATTTTAGGTGGCATGGGCATCACTGGAGAATATTCCATTATGAGACATATGATGAATTTAGAAAGTGTTATTACTTATGAGGGAACACATGACATACATTTATTGATTACAGGAATGGATATTACAGGAATGAATGCATTCAAATAATTTAAAACATGGCTGCCGAAAAAATATTTTTAATTGGAATGATGGGTGCTGGAAAATCATATTGGTCACAAAAAATGGCTAAGTGGATAAAATCAGGTGGCTATGATTTGGATTACTTAATTGAGATGAATGAGGAAAAAACCATCACTGAATTATTCCAAGAAGATGGAGAGGAATATTTTAGAAAAGTGGAAACTAAGTTGTTAAAGTGGTTTAAGGAGAAAAAAAAGTATGTGTTAGCTACCGGTGGAGGAACCCCATGTTTCAATGATAATATGGAATGGATGAAAAAGGAAGGGGTGGTTATTTGGCTGGACGAATCCATGGAAGTTTTGGTAGAAAGATTAAGTGCCGAAAAAGCGCACCGTCCGCTCATTGCATCATATGATAATGAAAAACTAGCTGCTTTTTTACAAAACAAATTAGTGGAACGTTTTGCTTTTTATCAACAAGCGCATTATCGTGTAACATCGGATCAAATTAATGAAACTTATTTAAAAAAAATTATCCAAAAGCATGGCTCGTAAATTTGCATTATTAGGTACGCTGCTTGCCGGTATTTCAATTGTATTAGGCGCTTTTGGTGCGCATGCATTAAAGCAGTTTTTACCTATGGACAGCTTAGCTATTTTTGAAACAGGCGTTCGATATCAATTGATTCATTCCTTGGCATTAATTATTTTATCACATGCTATTGCTAAGGATGAAACAACCACTTCATTACGTAATGTGGGTCAACTTTTTTGCATAGGTATCCTTTTGTTTAGTGGATCATTATACGGTCTCGCATTACAACCGCTCACCATGGTTTCTTACAAAATGATTTTGGGCCCAGTGACTCCATTAGGGGGGCTTTGTTTTATTTCAGGTTGGGGGCTATGGGGTTATCATATTTATCGTTCTAAGTAGTGGATAACTACCCCATCACATTCCAATTTTTCACATTATTTAAAAT
>JAFMJX010000123.1 GCA_017853235.1 Chitinophagaceae bacterium
TATATACATACCCAAAATAGATTTCATAAGGTGCTTTAATAGCTTGTACATAGGATTCCATTCCTTTTGAAACAAGAGGCTGAGAAGCATTCGCATAATAAAATAATGGAGGAATACAGCACACCAAACTTTCACGATAAACGGTTTGTAATAAGACGGGTTTATCTACTTTATTATAAAAAAAAGTTTGATTTAATGTTAAGTTCCAACCATTCACTTTGGTTTTATAATTCACATCATAATTATAGCCTAGTGATCTTTCTGAGACTATGTTTTTAAAATAGCCCGCTAAATAATGATAATCTCTTTCATCCATTTCTGAATTAAATAAACTAGGCGTTTTATAACCCTCGCCGCCCCCTAAACGCATGGTTACTTTATTATTGACTTTATACATCAAAGAAAGTCGAGGAAGCACAAAAGTGCCATACTCACTATTTTGATCTATACGAATGCCCGATTGTAAAGTAAAGCCTTCTGCGAATTTCCAATCATCTTGAATAAATACGCCCATGGTCTTAAATGCTTCGTTAGGCATAAAACTACTATCGGGAACTTGTTTGTTAAACTGTTCTCCATTATAATTCAACCCCATGACAAGATTATGAAAATCATATTTCTTGGAATAAGAAACTTCAGAATACCAACTAGATTGTTTTCCTTTCATCCCAAAAACATTCGTGATCATATCTCTATTAAACCAGCTGGCATTGGTTTTTGCAGTTAATTGCCCTCCATTTTCTAAAGGTTTCTCCCACACTAAGTCCACCGTATTTCTTACACTTTTATTTTGAATAAAAAATTGATGCTTCGCATCTTTTGTTCCTGAAAGGACTTGCATGTCCCCGCCGTTTCTATCTTCGTAATTGAAAGTGTAACCAAGTGTTAAATTTGAATTGTCTTTACCGTAGATAAAAAAACGAGGGTGAATAAAAGCGTTTTTCACAGCAGGAACATCCGAAAATCCATCTCCATCTACATCTACTTGTTTTTGTTGTGTAGTACCTGCATACATCGTATAACCCACTTGTTTATTGCGTCCCGAAAAAAACGTGTTAAAATTGGCTTCCTTTAAGCTTGAATAATTCAGCGTCATGCTTTTTTCAGGCTTATTTAATTTAGGTTTTTTAGAAATTAAATTTAACATACCGGCAATTGCACCACCACCGTATAAGGTAGAACTTGCTCCTTTCACTAATTCGATTTGTTGTAAATCCAAAGGAGGTATTTGTAAAATACTAAAACTACCTGCATACCCTCCAAATAAGGGCATACCATCTCTTAAGATTTGTGTGTACTTTCCTTGTAAACCTTGTATGCGCATATCAGCATTACCTGTTGCAGCACTAGTTTGCTGTATTTGAATACCTGCAATATCACCTAATAAACTAGCAATGTTACCTGGCTTAATGCCATTTTCTTCATGCACTTCTTCGGATCCTAATACTTCTACTTTGGTAGGTAAATCTTCAATTCTTGAGTTGGTTCTAGAAGAAGACACAATCACCACTTCTTCTAAATCTTCTTCTTCATGACCCAAAGCTATTTTGAGATTCACTATATTTTTCCCAGCTACTTCAATAGTAGTATCTAATGTTTTATAACCTGTATGGGTAACACTGAGTTGTAACTTGCCATTAGCTATATTAGTTATTATAAATTCGCCTTTGTCATTTGTAACAGCCCCTTTATTAGCTGTCATTATTTTAATAGAAGCACCTACTAATGGTGTAGCAGTTTCTCGATCCACAATGAAACCACTAACAGAATATTGTGCTTGCACTTTTACAAAAGCACTCAATAACAGAAAACCTAATATAAAAAGTATTTTATTTTTCAACATCTAGAATGATTATTTTTTACTTACAACTAAAATTTTAAAACTACCAGAGATCATTTTGCCTCTTGTGTTAGGCTTAGCATCTGCTGGTAAAGGTTCAAAATCGGCAGTAGGTAAATATATTTTATTTGAAGATTCGTCTACTGCAATGGTTCTTGCTCCTTTTAAAGTTGGGATATTCTCCAGTAATTTAAAATGATTTGCATCTTCTTCTTTAATAATACTCATTGTACCTTCTCCATTAGAAGTGTAAATCATTTTTGTATTATTATTAAACCCAACACCGTCGCAACCATCGCCAATTGCAATAGTGGTTATCATTTTTCCATTTTCTGCATTTATAATTCCTAATAATTTTTCACCTCCAGCGAATAATCTTTTAGTTTTAAGATCTATAGCCAAACCCGTAGGAGATTCAATTGGAGCAATACTCCAATGTGCTTCCACTTTCATAGTATTCACATTAATTACTACAATTTCGTTCTTGTCCTCTACATTTACAAATACTTTACCTTTTTCATCGCTCACGGCAGTTTCGGGTTTGCCGCCTACATCAATAGTGCCTAATACTTGATACGTATTTGCATTAATAAATGTTAAATTTTTACTACGACCATTACATGTCACAATAGTTTTAGAAAATGGTTCATACATTATGGCATCTGGATTTTCGCCTGTAGCAATTGTGCTCAATATTTTATTTGTAGCAAGATCAAAAGCAAATACATTATTTAATCTTCCATTACTGGTAAAACCCACTTTATTTATAGGATCAAAAGCGATGCCATGTACCCCAGTGGCATTTGGAATAAAACCAATAGAGTCACCTGTATTTTTATCTAAAATATTTACTTGCGTGCCGTGGGAAACAAATAATTTATTTTCATAAATACTTAAATAGTCCCAACCCCCATTACTTTTTATTTGAAATTCTTGTGTTTTAGCATAATTGGTTTTTTGAGCCAACATGAACAAAGGCAAAAACAGGTATCCTAATCCAATAATTTTTTTCATATTTAATTTTTAATTGTATAAAATTAGATGAATCAAACTGAATTTAAACAAAGATTATATGAATGGAAAGTGCACATTACATCCTCATATAATAAATATAAACTACTATTTTGAATGTGGTGCTTTTTGATAAATACCGTAGTATTATTTTTTAATCTAATACTATCTTAAATAAGGCACAATAAGCCAAATAAGCCAATCAAATAAATAATGACCACAAAAAAAGAGTCTATCCCCATTCTAAAAATTTGTTTTTTTGAATGTATGACCATGCCTGCCATATAGATAACAGTAAGAATAATCCCTAATGTAGTGAGATAGATGTCTGAGGGTTTCAAATTAGGTAAGATAGCATCTCCACTTATCAATGAAGCCAATAAAAACAATACCGGTAAAAAAGCATTACCTCCAAAAATATCACTTACTGCCATATTATAATCTCTAATTTTAGCAGAAGCAATTCCTGTTGAAATTTCGGGAAGAGCAGTGCAAAGTGCTAATATAGTCCCCCCAAATAATACTCCACTAATGCCCCATCTGATAGATAAAACTTCACCCGTAACTTCTAATGTCCATCCTGAAAAAAGAGTAATGATGGCCCCTAATCCTAAGACCCACCAAGCTGCTTTCACCGAACCTTTAAAAGTGGATTTAGGCATACGTAAATGATGTACCAATTCCTCTGGCTTTGGTTTTTGTTTGGTTTGTATCATATTGGATACTAAAAAAATAGTACCTAACCAAATGGAGCAAATGATCCATTCAAAGGGCGTAGATCTAAAAAGAATAAGGTGATTTGAAAATTGTGCGCCAATAATCACCACACTCAAAATAAATACGAGCGCCACACCTTCTAATATTAAAATTTTGGAATGTCCTTTTTGCGTTAAAGGGGCAGCTCTTCCCACCCCAAATACATCAATTAAAACTAATACAACTGTTTGAATGGCGATCCCCCCTAAAATATTACTTATAGCAATATCATAATCTTTATGAAAGGCTGCTACAGTAGTGATTGCGATTTCAGGTAAGTTAGTGATAATGGCTAAGAATACCATTCCTCCAAAAGCTTCTCCTAAACCGTAATGACTAGTGATTGCATCAATTGCTTTGGTCAACTTAATTCCACTGATCCAAATTGCTATAGTGGAAATTGTAAATAGAAGTACTAAAATGATACTAGACCCCTGAGTAAAATTCATAAGGACAATTTGAAGTTATGAAGTTAGTCATTATTCGTGGTTTACTTTATTACAAAATATATTAGAAACTATAGGTCAAAGTTTGGTAATAATTATAATGAAAATGATCTATTGGAACAATGGGTGCAGTATCGTAAATAAAATCAAAATTTAATGAGGTACTTAATTTTTTACTAATTGGTAATTGAATTTGATTGAATGCAGAAGTTCGATTACTAAATTGATTTTGATAAGTCCCTGATTGATTAAAAATTCTAAAAATAAATTCGAAATTATTGCTTGGGTTTAAAATAGAATAATTTGCAGTCAAATTTAATTTGGGGTGTGTTATAATGATTGAAGGATTGTTTATTTTAGTTTCGTCATTTACTGCAGACCAATTCCATTTTTCATTTTCAATAAACACTCCGGCTCCACAGAAAAAATCTTCAATTTGAGTATTTTTAAAATGATGCACTATGTTACATCCAATTAAATTACGATACTCTAATCCCAAAGCACCATCCCACTGATGTTGTAGAAATGTTTCCAAGTAAAACGCTTGATTTAAAAACCGATTATTTTTTAATTGAAAATTTCCAACATCCTGAATAGATTGACCTCCATTGGTTACTCTATCAATTTTAGAATATAAAGTGGTTGTATTGTTATGTTTAATAAATGTAAAGTCACCAGTATAAAATAAATCGACTAAACTTTTCTTTTGTTGATCTGTAGCAATTGAAACTGAAATGCTAGCTTGTGTCTTTTTTGATGAATCTAAGGCAATTGTTTTATCAGTATTTAAAACTTGACTCTGTCCCCAATAATAACAAAGAATCAAAATGAACACACTCAATAACTGCTTCAAATATTTGTATATTTTCATCATTATTTAACACGAATTTTATTTAATACGAATCATCTATTGTAATAAGTGAATGTCCCTTTTTACTAATACCAACTATTATGAATATTACACCAACTTATCATAAGAATAACGTAATTATAAGGCATCAAGTATGCTAAACCATATAAATTTAAATACAAAGACATTTAAAAGAAATCTCTTTTCGCTTTCATTTTAAATTGATCGCACTCTCTTTTATTCACTTAATATGCTGATAAACAAGCATTTATAAAAAAATTCAAAAATAATATAAAAGTCTATAAAATTAGTAGACAATATAAAAATATTACTATATTTGCAATGTTATCAAGCATCCTTGGGTGGATGCCAACTGAGAGAGGTTACTCCGCGGTGGTAAAATGATGAAGACAATATTGTCAAAATAAAAAAATGACTTACCATTTAATAGTATCATCTAAAAAAGTAGTTTAAACATATTGTCATGTGGCCGAGTGGGGAGGTAAGGGTCAGCAAAACCCTCAACGATGGTTCGATCCCATCCTTGACAGCTTCATAAGCAAGCAATC
>JAFMJX010000124.1 GCA_017853235.1 Chitinophagaceae bacterium
TTTGGTCCATGTTCTATTATTTATTTACCTTGCCTAGCGTATGGAAAGCCCCACAAAAAAATTGGAATTAATTACTCGCTACTTTGCAGACTTTACTCCAAAGCAATTAATGCAATTGGAAAGCTTGGATGCGGCTTACCAGGAATGGAATGCTAAAATCAATGTCATTTCACGCAAAGACATTCATGAAATTTATTTGCACCACGTTTTACACTCCTTAAGTATTGCAGCTATTGTAGAATGGGAAAAAGGAACTCAGGTAATTGATATTGGCTGTGGCGGTGGTTTTCCAAGTGTGCCGCTTGCTATTTTTTTTCCAGATGTGAAATTTTATTTAGTTGACAGCATTGCTAAAAAATTAAAAGTCGTAGACGCTGTTTGTGAAATTGCTGGAATTAAAAATATTGAAACACATCACAGTCGCGTAGAAGATATTAAAAATAAAAAATTTGATTACGCAGTAAGCAGAGCAGTAGCCCCCTTAAAGGATTTATGGAGATGGGCAAATCCTATTTTACAAAAAAAACCCACCCAAAATTCTGGTTTAATTTGTTTAAAAGGCGGTGATTTACATCAAGAAATATTTGAAAGTGGTGTGCGTCCTAAAATGATGCCCATTTATGATATTTTTCCTGAAGCTTACTTTAAAGAAAAATTCATTATTCAAGTAAAAAAATAAGAAGAAAGAAAGGAACTAAAAAGAGTGAAGCAGGGAGCACCCACTTCACTCTTTTTAGTTTTTCAAAAACAAAACGATTCCAATTAATTAGGAATTTCTAATTTGTTATTATTTCTGTTCACATCTGGCATGCGATGTGTTGGATCTATCTCAATCGACTTTAATGCTGACAATGGTTTTTTTGTTTCAAAGGTATAGGTAGGTTGTACCCATTTCCATTCGGGATGCACCGTGCGTGTAGTAGCATTTTCCGCCAGCTTCTCCCCTAACATTAAGTCCAATGGAATATAATGTAATTCACTAGTGCCATCTTTGTAGGTAATTAATACATCAATAGGCATGGGGAATTTCCCAATTCTTTGAATACTAATTAAAGCACCACCATTGGAAACCTGAATGTCATTTAAACCATAATCAATGGTCTTGGTAGAGTTGACCCAATACTCTTTAAGCCATTGTAATTGTAGCCCACTTGTTTTTTCAGCAATTCTTGTGAAATCATTTGCATTGGGATGTTTAAATTTCCAAGTAGCATAATAATTTGCTAACACTGCATCTCTAACTGAATCCCCTATGACGTAGCCTAAAATGCCTAAGAAAGTAGCACCTTTACTATACGCTGCACTGCTGTATGCATAGTTGGTGTTAAAATGATCCGAATGGGTGGTTAATGGTTCCTCTAAACCACTTTTTGCTAAACTTATATACCCTAAATAATTTCCAGATTGCACTAAAGGAAGCGCGGTTTTTGCTTTCTCATTATTTTTAATGATTTGTGCTTTTTCACGTTCACTTATAAATGGAGAACTTGATGCATAATTTAAATTGTAATAATTTGATACTTCTGCTTCTGCAAAACTTGTGAAACCTTCATCCATCCATGAAAATAAACTTTCATTGGTTCCTAAAATATGTTGGTACCAACTGTGCATCCATTCATGAAAAACGGTTCCCAATCCTGGCCCTTTTAATAAGGTAGCCATTGCGTATTCCATGCCACCATCTCCACCTTGAATAAATGAATACTGCGGATAAGGATATGCACCGTATTTTTTTTCCATAAACGGTAATGCTTTTTCGGCAGCCCATAATACATTAGCCCAATTGCTATCCGTTAAAGCATCTTTTTGTTTGTAATATACATGTAAGGTTAAATTGGGACGTACTTGTTTTGAAAGATGTTTGAATTGAGGATCAGCTGCCCAAACAAAATCATGAATATTACTTCCTTTAAAATTCCAAGATTGGATGCCCGTAGCGGATGGTTTGTTATTTGCATTTTGCAATACCCCAGTAGCAGCTACCATATAATTTTTATCAATATCAATGGTCACATCATAATTACCCCATACCCCATAAAATTCACGAGCAATATAAGGATTGGTATTCCAACCTTGATAATCATATTCGACCATTTTAGGATACCACTGACTCATAGAATATCTAACACCTTCTGCGTTATCTCTACCTGATCTTCTAATTTGAACTGGCACTTGGGCTTCAAATTGTAAGGATAATGTGACAGAAGATTTTGGTGCAATGGGTTTGGTCAACTGAACTTCTAAAATAGTTTCATGTTCTACTAATTTTTGAGCAACTCCATTCATGGTAACAGTTTGCACTCTTTGATAGCCAATTTCGGTAGGAGATAATTTTTGTATACGATCTTTCACACGTGCATCCCAATCTTGCACATTGTCCCCACGACGATTGGTCAACATATTTTTCCCTAATTCTCTACTCCTAATATCCATTGCTGAATTGGGCTGAAATGCATTCCAATAAGTATGGAAATACACTTTTCTTAAACTGTCCGGGGAATTGTTGGTATAAACAATATTTTCACTCCCCTTTACAATATTATTTTGCACATTTAAAGATGCTTTAATGGTGTAATCTATTTTTTGTTGCCAACGATCAGCTTGTGCAATAACATGCATCAATCCACACATTAAAAACAAGAACAAAAATGTTATTTTATTTTTCATAAGATGATTTATTTAAGGATCATTTCAGGAACTAATTTAAACAAAAAAGTAGTACACTTGTGCTACTAAGTATTATATTATATGAAAATGGGATAGCCTTGTATTAATAACATTAAAAAACTAATGTGCTTTTCCCTCCACAATAATCACCAACTCCCCTTTTACCGTTTTACTCGAAAAATATTGGATTAAATTTTGCAAGGTGTCGGCTTTATTTTCTTCAAACATTTTTGTTAATTCCCTACTCACACTTGCTTTTCGTTCGGCACCAAAATGCTGAGCAAATAATTCCAATGTCTTCACCAATCTCATAGGACTTTCATAAAAAATCATTGTTCTTTCTTCTTTTTCCAAAGATTCCATCAATGTCTTACGCCCTTTTTTGAGCGGAATGAAACCTTCAAAAGTAAACCGAGTTGAAGGCAATCCACTATTTACTAACGCAGGGACAAATGCAGTTGCTCCAGGTAAACTTGTTACTTCCAAGCCAGCCATTTTACAAGCTCGAACCAATAAAAAAGCAGGGTCAGATATACCTGGTGTACCCGCATCAGTAATTAAAGCAATTTTTTTTCCTGCTTGAAGTTGTTGCACTAAATGATCCACTACCTTATGCTCATTATGTTGATGATAAGGAGTGAGTGGTTTACTAATATTATAATGTTGTAATAGCTTAGAAGAAGTGCGCGTGTCCTCGCATAAAATAAAATCTACTTGTTGTAATACCTCAATAGCCCTTAGGGTAAAATCCTTCAAATTCCCAATGGGTGTTGGTACTAGGTATAACATGTAAAAAATTAATTGTAAAAAATGAATATAGGTATTGAACTATTTCACCACTTCTATCTCAAAATACTCCATCACAGCATTTGCTAATAATTTTTTAGAAGCTTCTTCTGCAATTGCTTTTGCTGCATCTTCATTGGCTGCCTCCACTTGTAAAGTGATATGCTTTCCAACTCTTACATCACCCACAGCAGTCATACCTAAATTATGTAAACCCCCTAAGACTGCTTTCCCCTGCGGGTCTAATAAATCCTTTAAAGGCATTACTTTGATTTGAACTTGATATGTCATATAAAATTATTGTGTAATTGTTTTTTTGTAAAGCAAAGATACTATGCAATATCCCAAAAAGCCAAATGGGACCGCCATCCATCTATAAAATACTGCCGTTACTGCTATTTCCAGTACTATTATTGCAATGGGTAAATATAATTTTGGTTTTTGTCCTAAGCCTTTTAATGCCAACATAGGTCTTGTCATAACCATTAAAAAACTCGATAACAAAACATATGAAAACCAAAAAATGGGAGTTAGTAATATTTGTGAAAACCAACTTGCTTGCCAATAAATCAAAGGAAAAGAAGCAGTTAAAAGACCTATCATAGGGATAGGAACTCCTTTAAAATAAGAAGCTTGTTCTTTGTCTATATTAAAACGAGCCAAACGATAAGCTCCTGCCATTGGCAAAATAAAAGCTGCTCCTAATAAAATGGAATTATGACTAAACGCATTCACATCATTTGCTAAGGACATGCGTAAAAATTGAAAAATAATAAAAGCAGGTGCAACTCCAAAACTAACCACATCGGCTAATGAATCTAATTGCTTGCCCATTTCTGAAGAAGCTTTTAACCATCTTGCCACAAAACCATCTAAAAAATCAACAATAGCAGCAATACCAATACATAAACTTGCATAATAAAGTTGCTCTGGCATTTCTATGATCATTCCGCCAGTGTCATCTATGGAAGCCATAGCGCCTGCTTGAAATGCATAAACGATCGCCCAACAACCAAAAAATAAATTGAGCAAGGTAATAATATTAGGTATTTGTTTTTGGATCCAACCCATTCCCTATTTTTTTTGACGTTTCATAAGTGATTCAATTTCCTCAACAGTAATAGGAATATTTTTCATTAAATCCTGATTGCCTTTGTTGGTGATCCAAAAATTATTTTCAATGCGCACTCCCATATTTTCTTCTTTAATATAAATACCTGGCTCAATAGTAAACACCATGCCTGGTTTGATAGGTTCGGTACGAGTTCCTAAATCATGTACATCTAATCCTAAATGATGTGAAATTCCATGATATAAATATTTGCGATAGGCTCTGTTCTCTGGATCTTCATTTTTTACAGCAGCTTTTGTTAACAATCCAATTTTTAAAAATTGTTGGGTTGCTTCTTCCCCAACCATATCAGTATATTTTGCAATTGTTACTCCTGGCTTTAAAATAGATTTAGCATAATTATGTAAATGCAAACAAGCATTGTATACTGTTTTTTGACGGCGACTAAATTTACCATTCACTGGAACTGTTCTAGTTAAATCCGCGCAATACCCACCATATTCAGCACCAAAATCCATTAAAACTAATTCCCCATCTTTACATTCGCTATTGTTATTCACATAATGTAAGGTTCTTGCATTGTCTCCACTTGCAATAATACTATGGTATGCAACACCAGTGGCTCTTTGACTTAAAAAAGAATGATAAATTTCTGCTTCAATTTCACATTCATTCACGCCCGGTTGAATAAATTGTAAAAGTCGACGAAAAGTTACATCAGTAATGTCAATTGCTTTTTGTAATACAACAATTTCTTCTTTAGTTTTAATGGCACGCAATTCTTTCATCAATTTAGCTGCACGTAAATATTGATGTAAAGGATACCTTGCTTGCATTTCATCAATAAAACGATACTCGTTGGTACGAATTAAATTATTCTTTCGATCGTTTTCATTAGAATCTAAATAAATGGCGTCTGCCAAATGAATCCA
>JAFMJX010000125.1 GCA_017853235.1 Chitinophagaceae bacterium
TTTCTTTTAAATTGACTAATAGGTGTGATGGGCATCAACCATAAAATATCCACCCCCATAGATTGCAAACGAGGTAAATGTTTTTGAAAAGCAACAAAGGTTCCTTCTGGAGTATATTGCCTTATATTCACTTCATAGATCGTAGAAGTAGCCGCCCAACTCACGGTCTTAAAATTCGCATCCATTTTGAATCTAATTTTTTATTATCTTGTCCTAACATGAGTAACAATGTACCCCATTTAGAGCGCAAATTAAGTCTTTTACATGCAACCGCCATCAACATGATTGACATGGTTGGGATTGGTCCTTTTGTTGTGTTAAGTGTGGTGGCTCAAATTATGGCAGGACCTTATTTTTTATATGCTTGGATTGCAGGTGCATTACTTTCTTACTTAGATGCAATGGTATGGAGTCAATTAGGTGCAGCACTTCCAAGAGCTGGCGGTAGTTTTCACTTTTTAAAAGAGGGATATGGGAAAAAGGGAGGCCCTTTAATGAGTTTTTTATTTGTATGGCAAACCATGATTCAAGCTCCTTTAGTGATCGCATCTGCTTCTATTGGTTTTTCTCAATATGCAAGTTACTTTTTTCATTTTTCAATGATTGAAGAAAAAATAGTGAGCGGTTCGGTGGTCATTTTAGTCATCACTTTATTATATCGAAAAATTGAATCTATTGGCAAAATTTCTGTTTTTTTATGGGTGGGGGTTTTATTTACTATGGGTTGGATTATTTTAGGAGGTGTTGCACATGGTAATTTTTTGGATCCTATCAAACATATAAATGACGGCTTTACGATGCAACATGGGTTTGTAGCAGCACTTGGATTTGCAAGTGTGAAAACCATTTATAGTTATTTAGGATATTATAATGTGTGTCATTTAGGTGGTGAAATAAAAAACCCAAGCAAAAACATTCCAAGAAGTATGTTTATTTCAATTACAGGTATTGCAATATTATACTTATGTATGAATATTAGTGTAGCAAGCGTGTTGCCTTTTGAAGTGATTACACAAAGCAAATATGTAGTGAGTGAATATATTAAAACATTATATGGAGAAAAAGCAGGTGCAATTGTAACCGTCTTAATTTTAATGGTTGCCTTTGCATCATTATTTTCTGCCACTTTAGGTTATAGTCGTATTCCTTATGCCGCTGCTCAAAACAAATCTTTTTTTAATTTTTTCAATAAAGTACACCCCACTTTACATTTCCCACATCGATCCTTATTGGTCTTAGGTGGAATTGCATTTGTATTTAGTTTACTCTTTAGATTAAAAGAAGTTATTGATGCGATTTTAGCAATGCGCATCATGATTCAATTTATAGGGCAAGCCGTAGGATTGTTATTACTTATGAAAAGAAAAGGAAAATCATTTTTCCCATGGAGAATGCCACTTTACCCTATCCCACTTATTTTAGCAATTCTCATTTGGGGAGGGATCTTTTTTTCCACTGGACAAAAGATGATGATGAGTGGAATTACAGTTACTGCTTTAGGATTAATTGCGTTTTTTGTTGCAAAAAAAATGAACTGGATTGGGGATCAGGAAATAAAATAAGTGCATTACTTGCGACGACCGCCCCCTACTGTCATACCACTTATTAATAAACCCAACACAAGGCCTAAAATGAGGCCAATTTTTACATTCTTGATGAGCCAACCTAAGCCAATTCCAATCATTAATAAAGTGAGGATACTTACTTTTCTTCTCATATTATTTATGTTTAGGCAGTGAAACAATATTAGCAAGTAATTTGTAAGCTCCAGGATTAGCAGCTGGCAATTGTCTAAATAAAGTAATACTCACATAGGCTATATTTCCTTTTCCATAAGGTGCAATAAGCAAACTTCCATTGGAAGGAGCTTCCCCCTTATCATTCATGGTTAAAGGCATTTCAAAATGAGCGTCTATATTTTCTGCCTGATAGGTGGTTCGCTCTTGTACCCAATGATCAAAATCGGCTGCTGAAATTTTATTTGGAAAATTTAAAACCGGATGCTGGGGCAAAGAAAAAATAACTGGAACATCCTCCTGCGTGACACGTTTACCTGCATTCACAGAAAATGCAAAGGGCCCAACTTTTATTTTTTGATTGCCTACTTGATTGCTTTTTAAATATTGAACTATAAAATTACCTCCTTGTTCAATATATTGATTGATAACGTCATTGTTATTTGTCAAATAGTCATACATATTATATGCACGAATACCCACAACGATCGCATCAAAAGATTTTAATTTATCTAAAACCATATCCGACTCCTTTAATAAGGTCACTTGATATCCTAATTCGGTAAGCGCTTCAGGTAACTTATCGCCGGCACCATCAAAATAGCCCACTTTTGAACCCTGTTTTTGAACAGTCACATTCACTAACTGTGTAGAGGCGGAAGGAAAATAAGTGATGGTAGGAATATGATCATATTGAATGGATTTTCGGTACACCGCATGAGGTGAAGTTGGGAGTGAATCGTCAAATTTACGCATGGTTAGGCTCTTCCATTGAGATCCTCCAGGATGCTCTATATTTTGATAACGAACTGTAACAGGCTGGCCTCCATTCATCAAATACACTTCTTTTTCATATTTCACTTCTTGAGTAGGAATGATAGCTACTGGTTGGTAAACATCTCCTTTAGTAGGATCTGTAAATTTATATTGCACCGGAATGGTAAAATCAAAAACTTGATTTTCTATTTTCATTTGAATGATACATTGAAATACTGGATCATTTTGGGCCTTACCAATCATAGTTTGATCATTTACGACAAACATTCCCTCTACTTTTGGCTCCACTAGCCAATATGGTTGTGAAATTGTTTGTGCCGAAGAAACTTGAATGGAATAATCTAATTGTATATTTTGATTAGGCTCCATTTTTTTAATCATACTCGAATCCTTACCTGGAAAAATAATTTTCAATAATTGTGAGGATACATTGGAACGTTGATTTAAAAATAACTGCATTGGCAACATAGATCCGGGATATACCTGCTGAATAGAAGTAGTTGCTTCCATAAAAATACCAGCACATTGTTGAATGATTTGCAATAATTGTTCTTGCTTATATTTTTTCCAAACGGATTCGGGCAATGCCGATAAAGATTGATACAATTTTACTAAATCAGGAACAGACGCATACGGTTTTTCGAAATCATACTTTTTTAAAATGGATTGAATAGATTGCTGAATGGCATCGGCCTGAAATCTACTCCAATTGACATTGATGCCATCCATGATATCATTCGTTGGAACGTCCCCACCAGTGGTTTCAAAAAACTCATAAGAACTTCCTCTTCTTCTTGGACGACCTTCGCCTTGGCTTTTATGCATGGTCCTTGCTTCTGCTCCTATTTCTCCATAACTTTTTCCAAGAATGGAGTTATACCCTCCTACTTCCATTTTTAATTGATTCTCATTGGTAGTATTAGTAGTTCCAAAATTAAAAGTGTTCCATAAAATTCGTTTTGCTTTCCATGGTGTTACTCCAAATTTAAATTGTTCTGGAAATTGATTGGGGTCTCCTGCGGCTATAAAGGCTTCGTTGGCAATGATAGCCGAAGCAGAATGATGCCCATGACCAGCTCTCGCATCTCTAGGAAAACGAGTAATAATAATATCAGGTTGAAATTTTCGTATCACCCAAACAGCATCACTTAATACTTGTTGATGGTCCCAAATTCGAAGTGCTTCTTCGGATGATTTACTAAAACCAAATTCATAAGCCCTGGAAAAATATTGTTCTGCACCATCTTGTTTTCGCGCTGCTAATAATTCTTGGGTTCGAATCATTCCCAATTCAATACCTTGTTCTTTCCCAATTAAATTTTGACCTCCATCACCCCTAGTTAAACTTAAATAACCTGTACGAAACATTCTTTCTTGGGTTAAATAAGGTAAAAAGCTGTTATTTTCATCATCCGGATGTGCAGCAATATATAAAACACTCCCTACTACTCCCATTTTTTTAATTTGAGTATATAATTCGGCACTATTCATTTGAGCGAATATATTTTGCGGGATTGTGATACCAACATATAATAAAAGAAGGATGAAATAAGTCGTAAAAACTTTATAGGATCGAGTTGCTTGCATAGGTCAATGTTTCATATATGAAAAAAGAGAAATCTGGGTTTGTACCATTAAAAATAAGGCAAGTTTGTTAGAGATGAAGCCCGTTCATCCACTAATTTTACACAAGTACCTCCTGGTCTTTGCAGATTCTTAAATAATTAACTAAATTACCTCTTCAAAGAATTATTATGAGCCAAAATACAAAGCATTCAGCCATTGTCGTTTCTCTTTTTACAAGTCTTTTTATCTTGAATATTTCAAAAATAGAAGCACAAGATTTTTTTAAAACGCACCCATCTATCAATCCCTATCAATATGAAGTTGTTAAAGCAAAAGCATTTCAACATGCAGCAGTAACTTCAGCACATCCATTAGCAAGTATGGTGGGCGCAGCTATAATGCAAGAAGGGGGCAATGCTTTTGATGCTGCAATTGCAACACAATTTGCTTTAGCAGTCGTTTTTCCAGGTGCAGGAAATATTGGTGGCGGTGGTTTTACTTTAGCCAGAAAACAAAATGGCGAATTAATTGGCATTGATTATAGAGAAGCCGCTCCTGCCAAGGGCAGTCGCGATATGTATTTAGATGAAAAAGGGAATCCCATTCCTGGTAAATCCACTAATGGTGCATCGGCATCTGGAATCCCAGGAAGTGTGGCGGGAATGTTTAGTACCCATGCCTATGCTAAATTACCTATGTCAAAATTAATTGAGCCTGCTATTGAATTAGCGAAATATGGATTTGTGATTTCAGATAAGGAAGCAAGAGGTTTGAATAATACTCGTAGTGCATTTGTAAAAAATAGTGCCACCACTAGTGCATTTACACAAAAACAAAACTGGAAAGGCGGTGATACCCTTTATCAACCTGACTTAGCAGCAACCTTAATACGTATTCAACAAAATGGTTTAGCTGGATTTTATGAAGGCATTACCGCAGATTTAATTGTAAAAGAAATGTCTTTTAGTGGCGGATATATTGCAAAAGAAGATTTGAAAAAATATACTCCAAAATTTAGAAAGCCCATCGAATTTGATTATAAAGGACATCATATCATCAGCTTCGCACCTCCATCTAGTGGAGGTATTTTAATTGCACAAATGATGAAAATGATTGAGCCCTATCATGTAGAAAAAATGGGGTTAAATACTTTAGAATCGGTGATGCTCATGGTGGAAGCACAACGAAGGGCTTATGCAGATAGAGCAGAACATATGGGTGACCCTGATTTTTGGAAAGTCCCCACTTCTACTTTAATTAGCGATACTTATATTAAAGAACGTATGAGTGATTACCAACCTGGTGTGGTGGGTAGCAGTAAAACCACCATTGCTGGACAAGCCAAGGA
>JAFMJX010000126.1 GCA_017853235.1 Chitinophagaceae bacterium
AGATGAAAGTGAAACTAAAAATAGATGCGATAAAATAGAGTGAATGGTTTATGTATTCACTCTATTTTTTTTGATAAGCTTGACTTTTCTTAATATTGAAATTTAATAGGTCAATTTAAAATAAAGTAACATTAAGCTTAATACAAATACAATAGAATTAGCTACCAATACTGGTTTGCTTTTGATTAAATAAGCATATGTAAGCCATACAATAGTGCTTGTGGTCACTATTAAAATCATCATCAAATTTAAATCTCCCACGCTTTTTGTTTTCCAAGTTTGATAAACTTGTGGTACAAATGTGATGCAGCTTAACAAACTTCCAAGATATCCTATAAATTCAACTAGTTTAGGATTTATTTCTTTACTGCTCATGCTCTTATTTTATAATTACTAAAAAGTTTGCTTTACTTCCTGTGTGTATTAGGTATGTTGCTATTCGGTAATACCTGCTTTTTTCATCATCAAATCACTTACTCCTGTGGTTGAATATCCTCCATCATGGAATAAGTTTTGCATAGTCACCATTTTTGTCAAATCCGAAAATAAAGTCACGCAATAGTTGGCACAATCTTCGGCACTTGCATTTCCTAATGGTGAAATGGCATCAGCATAGTCAAAGAAGTCACCAAATCCTTTGATACCAGTACCAGCAGTGGTTTTGGTAGGAGATTGCGATACGGTATTTACACGCACTTTTTTCTTGATACCATAATGGTAACCAAAACTGCGGGCAATTGATTCCAACAATGCTTTAATATCTGCCATGTCGGTATAAAAAGGATATGTTCTTTGTGCAGCAGCATAGGTGAGTGCTACCACACTCGCGTGTTCGTTTAAAGCGTCTAATTGATAAGCAACACTTAACATTTTATGCAATGACATTGCAGAAACATCTACGCCCTTTGCATAATAATCATAATTCAATTCGGGGTATCCAATTTTTTTACGAATATTCACGCTCATGCCAATGGAGTGTAATACAAAGTCAATTTTGCCACCCAATATTTCTTGTGATTGATTGAATAAATGAGTCAATTCTTCCACACTGGTGGCGTCTGCAGGTACAATCTTAGAGTTTGTCTTTTCAGCTAAAGCATTAATTTCACCCATACGCATTGCGATAGGAGCGTTGGTTAATACAAAACTAGCGCCTTCTTCATGTGCTTTTTCGGCTACTTTCCATGCAATTGAATTGCTGTCCAATGCACCTGTAATAATTCCTCTTTTACCTTTTAATAAATTGTATGCCATTTGTATGGTTTATTTTAATTGCTGTAAAAATAATTATAATATCCTATAAAAAGTAATAAACAAGTTAGGATTAAGTTAAAAGCTCTTTGGCATTTTCAAGAGCATTTTTGGAAGGAGGATCGCCTCCAATCATACGGGCGATGTGCACCACCCTTTCGGAGGGCTCAAGTGACCTTAAATGAGTATGAGTGGTACTGCCATCTTGTTCCTTGTAAACATACAAATGGGTGTGCCCTTTAGCAGCGATTTGAGGTTGATGAGTTATGCATAAAACTTGTCTAGCGGCCCCTAAACTTTGTAAAAGCAATCCCACTTGTTTAGCAGGTTCTCCCGAAATACCAGTATCAATTTCGTCAAAAATCATAGTTGGTAAATCAATGGATTTTGCTACCAGGGATTTTATACAAAGCATTAATCGACTAAGCTCACCACCGCTTGCCACTTTTTTGATGGTTTCAAATTTTTGAGTATTGTTGGCGTCAAACAAAAAGTCAATTTTATCTTTTCCAAATACATTAAAGTCAACAGCATCTATGGTCACTTTAATTTTTGCATTAGGCATTCCAACTTGATGTAAGAGTTGGTTGACATTTTTTGTGAAAGGGGCAATAGCATCGGTCCTTTTTTGAGTCAGAATTTCGGCATTTTTTAATACTATTTTTTCTTCTTCGGCAACCTGTTTAGTTAATTGTTCAATTTCATCTTGAATATGAAGTACCGCTGTTAAGTCTTTTTGTAATTGGTGCTGGATTTCAAGCAGTTCATGGGTAGATTGTACTTTATGTTTTTTTTGCAAACTATATCCTTCAGAAAGGCGTTCTTGAATAGCGGTCATTTTTTGATCGTCAAAATCAATTTTATCTTGCCAGGTGTTTAATTCACTTGAAATATCAGCTAATTCAATTTGAGATGCTTTTAAACGATCGAGTAATACTTCAAAATTAGGCTGCCATTTAACAATGGATTCTAAATTGTGAATGATTTGTTTTAATTGTTGCACCATAGGTTGCTCAGAAGCTTCCAAAGCCATTACAGAATGGTCAATTTGGGTTTTAATAACTTCGGCATGCTCTAAAAATTTAAGCTCCTGTTCTAATTGCTCTAATTCGTTTTCCTTTAGGTGAAGCGCTTCCAATTCTTCCCATAAATGTTTTTTGTAGCTTTCTGTTTTCTCAAATTCATCACGTTGGAAAGTAAGTTCATTCAGTTTTTTTAAATGCATTTTCCATAGTTGGAAAGAAGACTGATACACTGCAAGTTCCTTTTGCGTATTCGCTAATGCGTCAATAACAGTTCGTTGAAATTCGGTATCACCTAAATTTAAAGTGTCAAATTGTTGATGTAAATCCACTAATTGACTGGTTAATTGTCTTAAGTCATTTAAATTAATGGGTGTATCATTTATAAAAGCCCTTGATTTTCCTTGTGCACTAATCTCACGACGTATGATAAATTCATTACTGGGTTCTATGTCATGTTCATTTAAAAAAGCACTATACAATTCGGGTTGAGTAATAGTAAAAGTACCTTCGATGACACATTTTTTGGAAGCATCTCTACAAACAGTGCTATCAGCGCGGTCGCCTAAGATTAAACCTAAAGCGCCCATGATAATACTTTTACCTGCACCAGTTTCTCCTGTGATGACAGAAAGCTGATTAGACAACTCTATTTGGAGCTGGTCTATGAGAATGTAATTTTGTATTTCTAAATTGGATAACATCGCTTGATGCAATATACACTAGACAAAAATGATGCACAAATTTTGTTGTAAGGGAATACGTTTTTTTTAAGATTTACTACAACGCTGGATGCCTGCTTTGGCTTTTTGGTCGAGGGAATTTTTAAAAGCGTGATTTTTCATTTCTATGCATTCATTGAAATAGGATATGGCCTTTATATATTCTCCTTTTTTCTCATAAATTAAGCCAATTTGCAAAGCTGCACGAGCTGCAAAATATTCAGTGAGCTCATGTCCTTTTTCGATGGCAGATTTATAAAATTTAATAGCTGCATCAGGTTGGTCCATTAACTCATTGATTCGTCCAAGACGATAAGCAAATTCGGTTTTTTCAGCATCACTAGAAAAATCATTTGTCGTTTTACCGGAGAGTATTTGTAAAGCATTTGATTGATAGCCGCCGTCACTGAGTAATCTTGCTCTTAATAAAATGGGGTGGGGCCATGCGCTCTTTGCATTTTGATAAGCAAGTTTGTCTGCATCGGTAATTTGATTTCCTTTATTTAATACTTCTTTGCGGTAGAGATCTGCTTTTTTGATATCGCCTTGTAAAAAATAGGTCCAACTTAATTTTTCGTAGGCATCTTTTACATAAAACTGACCTTTGAAATTTGACACAAAGTCTAACAAAGCTTTTTGTGCTACTTCTAATTTAAGTTGGTTTAAATAACTGTACCCTTTTTCTAATTGCCAAAATGGAATTGGAAGATAAGCTTCATTTTTTTCAATGCCTTCTAAAATACGAATCGCCTGATCTGATTGTTGATGATTTAAATAAAGATTAGTGGCCATGTAGGCATGTAAGTGATTATGTTCTAAATCGTATGGGTAAGATTCTAAAAAGTTAAATGCTTTTTTTTCATTGCTTTCAAAAATCATCAATAAGTATGGGTATAAAAACATAGCTTCATTACGACAGTAACGACTGTATTCGTCGTTACTTTTAATGTATTTTAAAACCAGTGCATTACCTTCTGCAATTTTACCAGTCATCCCCAAAATACTTGCCATCCATTGATATCCCTTGGGAATGGTGCCAATTACGGAAGATAAAAATCCATAATAAACATCGTTAGGTGAAAATTTAGGAAAAGCTTTTTTATTATCCTTGAATAAAATATAGGCTTTTCTAAAATCTAATGCAGCCTCCCAGTTTTTGTCAAATCGGATAGCTGCCACAGATTTATGTAAATGCACAAGCGCAATGCTGTATAAATAAAATGGGGAGTTTTTGGGGCCTGATTCAAGTAGTTTAATTTTTTTCTCAAACTCAGGGTAGATTTTTTGGTACTCAATTGGGTTTTCGTTCAAAAACAATTGATAAAAATCTGCATAGCTTTCTAACAAGGCTAGCGTTAAATTATTGGGGTTGATTTTTCTTTCAATTGCAATGAATTTTCTTGCTTCAGGAATGCGAAGGGAAGTGGCTGCATCATATATTTGCTGTGTTTTTTCATTCCAAATAAATTGTTGTGCAAAAATAGAAGTTACACTATTGAAGCAAAACAAGCAAACAATGAACACTTTTTTCATGATAGTAAAAATAAAGAAAGGGTAGCGGTTAGGCTACCCTTTAGAGGAATATTTTCAAAAAGTAAAAATTATTTAGCTTTTTTCTCAATTGTTTTTGTAACCTCTTCTTCCACTAAAATACGACCGCAGTTTTCACATACGATGATTTTTTTGTGTAAGCGTATTTCACTTTGACGTTGAGGTGGAATTGCATTAAAGCAACCTCCACAAGCATCACGTTCTACAGTTACTACAGCCAGTCCATTATGGTAGCTATTTCTAATGCGATCATAGCTGTATATTAAACGCTCGTCAATGTGACTACGCGCTTCAGCACTTTTTACTCTTAATTCTTTTTCTTCAATTTCTGTATCAGCAATGATTTTCTCTAACTCACTTTTTTTGTGGGTTAAAACACCTTCTTTTGAAGCAATTGTTTTTTTAGCAGCATCCAATACCTTCACTTTTTCAGCTAAATCTTCGTTTGCATCGCGGATATGTTTTTCAGCAAGTTTAATTTCTAAACCTTGCATTTCAATTTCTTTATTTATAGCTTCAAATTCGCGGTTGTTTTTAACGTTCTCGCTTTGAGACTCATATTTTGCTAATAAAGCTTCTCCTTCTTTAATAGCTGCTTTCTTATCTTCGATGAATTCAGTAATACCATTAATTTCTTCTTCAATTCTACTTTGTCTGTTCAATAAACCTTGAACTTCGTCTTCTAAATCCTTTACTTCCATAGGTAACTCACCACGTAGAATTTCAATTTCATCAATACTGCTATCGATGGTTTGTAACTTATAAAGATTTACTAATTTTTCTTCTACTGAAAAGTCTTTTACTGATGCCATAAT
>JAFMJX010000127.1 GCA_017853235.1 Chitinophagaceae bacterium
TAAAATATTCCAAGGTAGTGTATACATAAATGATATAAATGATGATGGCAACAAATTCAATACTTAAAGTGATTTTTGATTGACCTGTTCCAGTTACAGCACTTAACCAAATGGTGGATGCTGACATGATTAAAAGTGCTATTGTTACAATTCTTAAAACAGGGATTGCTTCATGAATAAATTCAGGACCTTGTCCATAAATGGATAAAAAGGATGTGGCAAAGATATTTAGTAATAAACAAACCATTGTTGCAAAACCCAAACTCCAAAACATAATTTTTCGAATTAGTTTTTTCACTTCATCTTGTTTTCCCTGTCCAATCACATTACTTACCATGGTATTTGCAGTGGCAGCAAATGCCCATGTAAAGCTCCCAAAAAAGCCAAAAATATTACGCATGGAATTAGAAACAGCTAACGCCATTTCACCTTTATGTTCAATCAAAATGTAAAAAAACTCCCAACTCACAATACTTATCATGTATTGAGCCATTAAGGGTGAAGACTGTTTAAGAATCAATTTTATATAATCGGTTTTTAATGACCAACTATTGAACAAAGAAAAGCGGGCACCAATTTTTTGATAATGAATCACTAAATAAATAACCCACAAACCCATTGCTTCTGCAATAATTGAAGCATAAGCTGCTCCTTGTAAACCCATTGCAGTAAATCCAAAATGGCCAAAGATAAAACTATAATCAAAAAAGATATTTACAAAAGCTTCTGTGGCAGTTCCAATAATTAAAAATTTACTTTGGTTGGTGCCTACCAAAAGTGCATTGCGCATTTGGTAAATAAATAAAAAGGGAAGCCCCCAAATTCTAATTTTTAAAAAATGAATCACCAAATTAGTTCTTTCGGGATCATGTAATAAAAAATGAAAAATAGAAGGTGCAATAAAATAGGTAAATGATATTCCAATAATGGATAATATCACAGAAACATACACCCCTTGAGAAAAAAGGATTCCAATTTCATCAATTCTATTTTCACCCGCTCTTCGTGAAATAAGTGCCTGAAGTCCATTATTCAAACCCCCACCCATGACACCAAAAATGAGATAATATACCCCCGTGATTCCGCCTATCGCTAATGCCTGGCTACTTAAAGCTCCTAAAAATATATTGTTAGTGATAAAATTGAGTTGGGGTACTAATATGGCAAGCGCTATTGGCAAGGAAATGGTTAAAATTTGCTTGCTATCAATGTTTACCTGTAAGGATGGGGTCGTATTTTCCGCACTCATGGGAGCAAATCTACAATTAGTTTCTGCAATGAACTGCCTCTTTTTTTATATCATTGCATAAGATTTACAATATGGCTAAGAAAAAAATTGGAATTTATAGTCCTTTAGAGAGTACTGCTAACCAAAAAGTAGAAGATCTTTTTTTAATATTGGGGGATCATTCTATTGCTTTTTCGGTAAAAAACATTCAAAAAAACACTTATGTAGCATTTGAATATTTTGAAAATGATGAACAGGTTGATGGTTGGGGACCACTTATTGCTTATTTGCAAAACAATTCAAAATTAATTCATGCAATTTATAGACAAGTTCATTTTGTCTTAAATCATACTCGTTTTGTAGTGACTAAAAAGTATCCTTCTTCTGATTCCCTATTATATTTACAGGAATTCATATTATTACATGGCCCTTTGACTGAAGAGGAATTACAAGTGAATGAATTAGAAGATGGAACTACGGTTGTATTTACAGTTCCTGATCATTTAGCAACTTTATTAACAAGGACATTTTCTATGGGGAAATGGAGGCATTATTCCGAATGGGTCATACCTGCTCTTAGACCCGCTTCAGTGAGTTTACATCTATTTGACTCAAATTTTCTTTTAACCCTTCATAAAGACAATCAATTAAAATTAATTAAGTACGCCAAAAAGAGTACAGCAGATCAAAATTCATATACCATTTTGAATGCTTGTCAACAAATAGGATTGATGCCAAGTCAAATGCATTTGCAGTTCATTGGAGAACCGTCTTCAAATACAATTAATGAAAGTTTAGAACAAGATAATTGGAAATCTTTAATTTCTTATTTTGATGGACATACATTTCATTCAGCTCCAAATAGTGGAATAGGTGCTTCCTTAAATAAAGAATATCCCCATCACAGTTACGCTACTTATTTTATATTCTAATGAGAATTATTGCAGGAAAATATGGCGGAAGAAGAATTTCTCCACCTCAAAATATGCCACATACTAGGCCTACAACAGATATTGCAAAAGAAGGATTATTTAATATTTTGCAAAATAGAGTCTCCTTAGATGGTATTCAAACCTTGGATTTATTTGGTGGAACAGGCTGTATCAGCTATGAACTAGCTTCAAGAGGAGCCCATCATTTAACTATTGTAGAAAAAGATCCAATGATGTTGGAATTTATTAAAAAGAATATCGAACTTTTAAAAATTGAAAATGCGCAATTAATGAGGATGGATGTATTTCAATTTTTAGCAACTTGTAATGGGGTATTTGACATCATTTTTGCAGGACCTCCTTATGCATTAAATACCATTGATGAACTTCCAAAAATAATCGTTCAAAAAAAACTCATTTCACCCAATGGTTATTTTATTTTAGAACATACCCCCCGAAATGACTATACTCAATTTGAAGGCTATAGTTTTCAACGTAATTATGGCACTACTATTTTTAGTTTTTTTGAATGCCTTTAGTTTTTTACGTAATTTAAAGTATGTTAAAGTCCGAAGCTAGGTCTCAATTTCTTGCTCAAAGAAAAGAATTGTCATCACAAGAATTACTCATGAGAGATGATTTACTTCTTATCCAATTTCAAAAAATGGATTGGACACATACGCATGTTTTAGGTAGCTTTTACCCAATGGAACACCAAAATGAACCTAATAGTTTATTGTTGACTGACTATTTAAAATTTATCATTCCTGATTTACAAGTCATGTATCCTGTTGTAAATTTATCACAACATACCATGCAATTTTTTCCTTCTTCAGATCAAACTCAAACCAATCCATGGGGAATTGAAGAGCCTTTGCCAAACAATACAATTCCAGCTCAAAATATAGATACTTTTTTAGTACCCTTATTGGGATTTGACAAATTGGGTCATCGCATTGGTTTTGGGAAAGGATATTATGATAAATATTTTGAAAATGCACCCGTTCATGTTTCACGCATTGGCATTTCTTATTTTGAACCTATAGACGCTATTCTTGATACCCATCAATTTGACGTACCTTTAACACATTGTATTACGCCTTGGAATATTTATGAATTTTAATAATCTATTTTTAAAATCTTTTCGAGTTTTGTTATTGCCCTTTGCTGTCTTATATGGCTGGGGGGTTGCATTGCGTAATTGGATGTTTCATAAGAAGTTTTTAAAATCAGTCAAGTTTAATATTCCCATGATTTGTGTTGGAAATTTATCTTTAGGGGGCACTGGAAAATCTCCTATGGTGGAATATTTATTAAGCATTTTATCTGATCATTATAAAGTAGCCACATTAAGTAGAGGTTATAAGAGAAAAACAGAAGGATATGCTTTAGCGAACGAAACAACAACTGCTTTAGAAATCGGAGACGAGCCTATGCAATTTCATCTAAAATTTCCTCAGGTTTCTGTAGCCGTTTGTGAACGTCGAATTGAAGCCATTCCTCAATTAATTCAAGACGTTCCTTCTTTACAATTAGTTATTTTAGACGATGCTTTTCAACATCGTGAAATTGAAGCTGATTATAATATTTTATTAACTGAATATGACAATTTATATTGTGATGATTTTTTTATTCCTACAGGCGATTTAAGGGATGAAAGAAAGTCAGCCAAACGAGCAAATATCATAGTAGTCACTAAGTGCCCCATTAATTTAACAATGACCGAAAGGGATGAAATCATTGAAAGGTTGTATCCTGAAACGCATCAGGAAGTATTTTTTACCTCCATTGCATACGACACACCTTATCATATATACAATCCTAATGAACAATGGGTGCTTACTTTAAGAGATGAAGTGTTATTAGTTTGTGGTATTGCTAATCCACTTCCTCTCAAAAATTATTTACATGAAAATACACATACCTATTATCAATTGAGTTATAGTGATCATCACATATTTTCTATTGAGGATTTACAAGAAATCAAACAAAAATTCGAAGAAATTAATTCAAAAAGCAAACTTATTTTAACCACAGAAAAAGACGCCGTAAGGCTGGTGAAGTATACAGAGGAGCTGAATGCAATTCCATTATATGTTTTACCTATCAAACCTAGTTTTTTATTTGGTGCACAAGAAAAATTCAATCAACTAGTGTTAGATAATGTTGCACAATTTTATAAAAACAACAATGGGAACTAAGAAAAAAAATACAAAGAAAGTTAAAACGACTACTAAAAATACTCATATTACGCATTCTTACAGAGGCGTTTTAGATATCGCGAAATCTGGTATGGGTTTTGTGATGGTGCCTGAATTAGAAAATGATATTTTAGTTTTTCCTACGGATTTTAATACCGCTTTAAAAGGGGATGAAGTGAGTGTGAAAATTACTAAAATAAGACAGGGTTCTGGTAAAAAAGAAGGCAAGGTATTAGAGGTGATTAAACGAAAACAAGTTTCATTTGCAGGTGTGATGCAAGTCACCCAAAAGCATGCTTTTTTCATGCCAAATACCTTACATCCTATGCCGGATATTTATATTCCCATGAATAAATTACATGGTGCTAAGGATAAGGATCGTGTCATGGTAAAATTAACAAATTGGGATAAATCCAGTCGAAAGCCAGAAGGAGAAGTGGTAAGTATTTTTACTCCTGAACAAGAAAATGATTTAGCTATGAAATCTATAGTAGCTGAAGCTGGATTTGCAATAGAATTTAGTGAAGAAACGCTGGCATTTGCAAGATCACTATCAGATCAAATTAGCGATGCTGAAATTGCAAGAAGGAAAGATTATCGTAAAATATTAACTTTCACTATTGATCCAATAGATGCTAAAGATTTTGATGACGCTATTTCATTTCAAACGCTTGCCAATGGAAATATTGAAATTGGAGTACATATAGCAGACGTAAGTCATTTTGTGCAACCCAATACGGCTGTGGATAAGGAAGCTTATGAGCGAGCAACCTCAGTGTATTTACCAGACCGAGTTTATCCAATGTTGCCAGAACGAATTTCAAATGAATTATGCTCTTTAAGGCCTAAAGAAGAAAAATTGACCTTCTCAGCCACTTTTGAAATTGATGCACAAAAAAATATTGTCCAAACTTGGTTTGGTAAAACAATTATTTATTCTGACAGAAGATTTACTTATGAAGAAGTGCAGGACATCATTGAAACCAAAATAGGGGATT
>JAFMJX010000009.1 GCA_017853235.1 Chitinophagaceae bacterium
AAATTACATTCTTTTATTGTAACAAAATAAAAACTATTCATCTATTTGAAATACTTTTGTGTTATGCAAACACCTGTCAGCTTAGTTTTAGGAGCTTCCCCCAATCCAGAGAGATATAGTTTTTTAGCCACTGCATTACTGCATGAAAAAGGATTTGAGGTATATCCTTACGGTATCAAAAAAGGAATGATCCAAAATATTGCCATTTTAAATGAATGGCCACTAAATAATACCATTGATACGGTGACTTTGTATGTTGGTCCAGCAGGTCAAGAAGAATATTATGATGCCATTTTAGCTCTTAAGCCGCGCCGAATTATATTTAATCCAGGCACTGAAAACCCTGAACTAGAAAGGATTGCAGTCCAAAATGGCATTGAAACTTTACAGGCATGCACACTTGTTTTATTAAAAACAGGCCAATATTAGTGTTTAAATTTCCCCCAGCTTGATTTGTCTAAGGTTCGGTATTGGATGGCTTCACTTATATGGCCTATACTTACATTTTTTTCAGCCTCTAAATCGGCAATGGTTCTACTCACTTTTATAATTCGGTCAAAAGCACGTGCGCTAAATTGAAATTTTTCCATTGCTTTTTGCAAAATAATTTCGGCTTCATTACTAAGAGTGCAATACTTTGCAAGATGCTGCCCCGTCATTTGGGCATTCGTGTAAATCCCGGATTCATTTTTAAATCGATGCAATTGAATGTCTCTGGCTTTTTTAACTCTATGTGCTATGGTTTCTGATTTTTCACTTTCTTGTTGAGATCTAAGTTCCTGGTATAAAACCGGGGTTACTTCTATATGAAGGTCAATACGGTCCAATAATGGGCCAGAAATTTTATGTAAATACTTTTGAATGGCCACTTGGCTGCAGTGACATTCTTTATTGGGGTGATTATAAAAACCACAAGGGCAGGGGTTCATAGAGGCTATAAGCATGAACCTGGCTGGGAATTGAACACTCATTTTAGCCCGTGAAATATATACTACCCCATCTTCCATGGGCTGCCTCAAAACTTCAATGACGGAACGATTGAATTCTGGAAGCTCATCTAAAAATAACACTCCATTATGTGCCAGTGAGATTTCTCCTGGTTGTGGAATGTTGCCGCCACCAATAAGTGCTATGGCTGATAACGTATGGTGGGGTTGCCTAAAAGGGCGATGATTCATTAAATGTTGGACCTTATTTATCTTCCCAGATATGCTATACACTTTAGTGGTTTCAAGTGCTTCCATATTATTTAAGGGAGGTAAAATTGAAACAATACTTTTTGCCAACATGGTTTTACCTGCACCGGGTGGCCCAATCATAATCATATTATGTCCCCCTGCACTGGCAATTTCCATGGCTCTTTTGCACTGAAGTTGACCTTTGACAGCCGAAAAATTAGGCATCATGGGCACCTGCTTTTCGGTTAAAAAATTATGTTTACTTTGAAAGGAGGTAACTTCGTTTGGGTTTTTGAAAAATGCCACTACTTCATTTAAATGCTGGCATCCAAAAACAGGAATCCCTTTCACCATCATAGCTTCCTCTGCATTTTGAATAGGAATTATAATTCCTGCTTGTCCAGAGGCTTTTGCTTGCATAGCCATTGCTAATACTCCTTTAATAGGCTGTAATTGTCCATCTAATCCCAGTTCACCCATGAGGAGGTATTGATCTAACAAATTTATGGGACTGATTTGTTCAGAGGCCGCAAGTATTCCAATAGCAATGGGTAAATCAAATGCAGCTCCTGATTTTTTAATATCTGCAGGAGATAAATTTATCACTACTTTGGTACGTGGCATGTGAAAGCCATTTGCTTTGATGGCACTTTCGGTTCGGTCTAAGCTTTCTCTCACAGCACTATCAGCGAGACCAACAATACAATAACCTTGTCCCATACTTACATTCACTTCCACATGAATGGTGATAGCATCCATTCCAACTATGGCTGCTCCTTTGGTTTTTACTAACATTCTTTTAGCAGAAAACTAACTCAAATGAGTAAGGAAAAGCAGCGTAGAAATACGCTGAATTTTTAAAGATTTTCTAAAAGCGTTACTACGCCTTCTCGCTCTAGTATTAAGTAACCAATTCTATCTTGACTTACTCCAGGTTTTAATTGATAATGAAAGACCAATTCGTTTTGGGTTATTTGAGTTTCAAAATAACTGAACTGAATATTAGGATGCATATTTACCGCATCACTTATTTCGTATAAATGGGTAGATAAAATGATTAAGCAATTACGAAGTTTTTGCAAACCTTCAATGACTTTGATGCTGCATTTCATAGCATCTTGAATATTGGTCCCTTTAAATAACTCATCTATTAAAACGCAATATTTTTTACCATCTTTGATTTTTTCAACTGTATTTTTGATACGTTGTACTTCATTGAAAAAATAACTTTCCCCTTTAGTGATATTATCTGCGATCGTTAAATTACTAATAAGTCCATCTAATAAGGTCAACTTCATGGAAGCTACAGGAGCACCCATACCCAGATGTGCCAAATAAATCACTAAACCTATGGTTTTAATATATGTACTTTTTCCAGCCATATTTGCACCCGTTAAAAACATTAAATTTTTTTGACTATTTAAATTTAAATGATTGCCTATGGGATGTTCTAATAAAGGATGCCTTGCTGCTTCAATTTGTATTTGAGATTGCGCTGAGTCCACCCAACTGGGGAATACCCATTGAAACCTTTGCATGGCAGTAGTCATACTGTGAAAGGCATCAATTTCATAATAATATTGGAGCAGAATACGTGTTTGTGATTTGTATTGGTATAAAAAGAAGTATCCCCAATTTATATTTTGTTGTATTGTATTATTTTTTGCATCTAGTGGAAGCGAATCAAAAATGGAGTTTGAAAGTAAGGGCTTCATTTTTTGAATCCATTGTTGTAGCACAGGGTTGGATGCATGCGATTCAAATTGAAGCATCCATTTTTTTAATTCTTGAATGAACAAAGTGCAATGAATCACAGAGTAACTCATGAGTGCATAATCCTGTTGGTTCCAAAATTGAAACCAATACGCTTGAAGCAAACTTGGATGTTTAGGGATTTGATTTACGCCAGTTTCAAAAAATTTATCTATCACAAAAACGGTTCCGTTAGTGATTTGCATAGCTTCTAAAAACGCATATTCTTGTTGGAAAATTAAAATGGCTTCTTGTCTGTCCTGAATTTTTGTGATACTAGATAAGGGATGGGAAAGGTATTTTTCAAACTGAATTTTGCCGCCTACAGTTCTTGTAAAATTGATGTGTTCGGCAATAGAAATACCTTCCTCTTGTTGAAAAAGTCCAATGTCTTTTAAAGTGATTTGATCTACTTGCATGGGGAGGTGTTTCCTTTATCCTCTATTAAATTGGAGTCGATGTCCTTTTTGACTTTCATCAAATTGGCCATGATGATATACCAACACACCATTGACAAAAGTGCTGCTAATTTGATAAGGAAAACTGGTTCCTTCTAGTGGACTCCAGCCGCATTTATATAAAATAGATTCTTTTGTAAGAATTTGGGGGGATTCTTTTACTAAAACTAAATCCGCCCAATATCCTTCGCGAATAAACCCACGATCTTTAATTTGAAAACAAATGGCCACTGCATGACTCATTTTTTCAACCATTTTTTCTATACTTAATTTTCCTTCCTGCACATATTTCAACATCAACATCACTGAATATTGTATCAAAGGCAATCCGGCATGGGCATGAATATAGGCTTCTTGCTTTTCAGCCCAAGTATGAGGAGCATGGTCCGTTGCTATAACATCTAACTGGTCATTCAATAAGCCTTCCCATAATGCATCTTTATGATGTGGGGCTTTAATTGCAGGGTTGCACTTGATTAAATTTCCCAATGAAGCATAATCGTTTGAAGTGAAATGCAAATGATGTACACAAACTTCCGCAGTAATACGTTTATCAACTAAGGGGCGTAAATTTGAAAAAAGTTGTAATTCTTTGGCTGTACTAATATGTAAAATGTGTAAACGTGCATCAAATTTTTTTGCTAATTGTATCGCTTTAAAAGAAGATTCAAAACAGGCTTCTTCGTCACGAATAACTGGATGATCCGCTGGTTCTAAAATTGGTTTAATCAATTCTAAAGCCGCTTTATTTTTTTTAATGATACTCTCTTCTTCGCAGTGGGTAGCAATCAATAATTCAGATCCACTGAAAATTCGTTCTAAAACAATGGGGTTATCTACTAATAAATTTCCTGTAGAGGATCCCATAAATATTTTTACACCACACACTTCCTTTTTTTTATCGTTTGTTTTTAAAACTTCTTCCCAATTATCCTGAGAAGTGCCCATAAAAAAAGAGTAATTTGCTAAAGCGTTTTGTGCTGCAATTGCATATTTGTCTTCTAATAATGCTTGGGTAAAAACGGGGGGTTGGGTATTGGGCATTTCCATAAAACTAGTCACACCACCTGCCACTGCCGCTTTGGCTTCGGTATAAATATTTGCTTTATGTGTTAAACCAGGCTCTCTAAAATGTACTTGATCATCAATCGCACCCGGAATTAAATATTGTCCAGAACCATCTATTTCTTTTACACCGGCTGGAGTGTCAATTTGTGGAGCTATTTTTTGAATCCTTCCTTGTTGAATGAGAACATCACCTTGTAGTTGTTTTCCTTCATTAACAATGATGGTGTTTTTGATAATATAATGACTCATGCCAATTAGTTTTCAAGATGAATAGTAAAGTAAACAAAGTTCGCGTTTACTTTATTGACATTGTTTAATAGTAATTCGGTGGTATTTGGATTTTTTAAATTAGACAATCCATAGGAGAATTTAATTTCAGGAGAAATAGTCACATAACGTAAATAAAAACTCAGACCCAAACCAAATTCGTATCCTAAATCGGTCCCATTAAAAAGTGCTTTATAGGCATCTCCTAAACCACTAGTGGCTACTTTAGAACTTGATAAATCAAAATCGGCCTTGCCTCCGGCAAAAACATAGTGTCTCATTAAATTTCTAAAATGAAAAGCATTGTAACGGTCAGATTGTAATTTTAAAGCCAAAGGCAAGCTGATTACGGTGGATGGAATATCAATGGAATCTCTAATTGAATTTTTAGTAAATCCAACATTTTTGGACCCGCCAATGAGTAACATAGGATTGGCTCTTAATAAAAAGTGATCTGTTAATTTTAAAGTACCAGTCAATCCTAAATTTAAATTTTTGCTGTTCATTGAAAGCACTTGATTCGCAATATTACTGGAGCTAGGACTAAAAAAAGTATTGCGCTCATAGTTTAAGTGATTATAACCCATTCCAATACTAATGCCTAAGTAATAGGGCATATCGTCATGATCTGGTTGAAATGTTTCACCACTTTGTGCTTGTAGAGATAATGCGGTGAACAGGCAGCCGCAAATAATTACAATTTGTTTCCGCAATAAATACTGCATATGCCTAAACTTAATTTTTGTTGTTGTGTATTTTTAAATCCTGCTTTTTCTAAGATACTTAAAAAAGCTTTTCCTTCTGGAAATGCAATGACACTTTCGTTGAGATAAGCGTAAGCCGCTTTGTTTCCAGAAAATATTTTACCAATCGTGGGGGTGACCCATTTCATGTAAAAATTATAAATGGGTTTAAACCAAAAGCTACTTGGCTGTGAAAACTCCAAAATCACTAATTTGCTGCCTGGAGTTAATACTCTGTATATTTCGGAGAGCCCTTTTTCCAAATCTGCAAAATTGCGGACTCCAAAAGCGACCATTGCTCCATCAAAATGGGTATCTCCAAAGGGGATAGCAGTACTGTCACCTTGTGATAGTTGAATTGAATTGGCAAGTCCTTTTTGGGCAATTTTAATTCTTCCATATTGCATCATTCCCTCTGAAATATCAATGCCTGTAATTTTTGCTGGTTGGATTAATTGATAAGCCATTAAAGCCATGTCAGCGGTTCCAGTAGCAATATCTAATAAATGTTGAGGGGGGTGCTGTTTAAAATGAGCGATTGCTTTTTTGCGCCAACCCTGATCAATTCCAAGGCTTAAAAATCGGTTTAAAAAATCGTATCTTTTTGCAATAGAATCAAACATACTAGCCACTTGCTCCTTTTTGGAAGCATCGCTATTATCATAAGGAACGATATGGTCGTGGGCATATTCACTCATACCACAAATATATTGAAAATGTGGGTGGTTTTGGTAGGATATCGTGTTCTTAACAATTACTTTTATCTTCGTAGTGAATGAAGGCAAGGATATATAAATCGACAGGAAGCTGGTACTCCATTAAATCGGAGGAGGGTGTGTTTTATCAGGCCCGTATAAAGGGTGCAATAAAGTTAGACAATATCACCTCCACCAATCCCATTGCAGTAGGGGATTGGGTGCATTTTGAATTGGAAGATGAGGAAAAAAAATCGGCTATGATTCATTCTATTCTTGATAGGGAAAATTATGTAGCTAGACAATCTCCGCACAATAAAAGACAACAACATATTATTGCCTCTAATATGGATCAGTCTATTTTACTCGCCACTTTAAAATCTCCAAAAACATCAGCTGGATTTATAGATCGTTTTTTAATTTCTTGTGAGGCATTTCATATTCCAGCAATAATTGTTTTTAATAAATCTGATATTTATGGTGCAAAGGAAATGGAAATGTATGCTGATTTTAAAAAGAGGTATGAAAAAATTGGGTACTCTGTTTTTTTAATTAGTATTGAAAAAAAAGAGGGGTTAGCGCCATTACAAAAATTGCTGCATCAAAAAACTACATTGGTTAGTGGACACAGTGGGGTAGGAAAGTCTTCTTTTATAAATTATATATTTCCAAATTTAGAAGTCACTACACAGGAAGTAAGTGATTGGAGTGGGAAAGGAATGCATACTACTACTTTTGCTCAGATGTATGATTTGCCCCAAGGTGGCTCTGTGATTGACACTCCGGGGATGCGTGAATTAGGCTTAGTGAATTTAGAAAAAGAAGAATTGGCACAATATTTTCCAGAAATGAGAGAAAAAATGAGTGGCTGTCAGTTTCATGATTGCCAACATATGAATGAACCCGGTTGTGCAGTAAAAGCAGCTGTAGAAAAAGGAGAGATTAGTGAAGCACGTTTTTTTAGCTATGTTGATTTATGGCATGGCATTGAAAACCACAAGTACTAAAATTTATTTAGTTGGCGCTTCGTTGTATGGAGCTAACCAAGAAGCATATTTGACATAGTTGTGTGAGATCCTATTAATTTCACCTTCAATTAAATTTTGAGAAACTGATTTTACTTTTTTTGCTGGAACACCTGCATAAATACTGCCTTCTTCTACAATGGTCCCTTCTAAAACAACAGCACCTGCTGCGATAATTGAATTTGAATGCACCACACAACCATCCATGACAATACTTCCCATGCCAATGAGCACATTATCGTGAATTGTGCAGCCATGCACCAAAGCATTATGTCCTATGGAAACGTGGTTGCCAATAGTAGTTGGATGTTTTAAATAAGTGCAATGAATGACAGCGCCATCTTGTACATTCACATGGTGTCCCATTTTAATAAAGTGAACATCACCTCTAAGCACCGCATTAAACCAAATGGAACAATCGTCCCCCATTTGAACATCGCCAATGATGGTCGCATTAGGGGCTATAAAACAATTTTGCCCAAATTGAGGATCTTTGCCTTGAACAGGTAGTATGGTTGCCATAAAAATGCGACTTTTGTACTGCAATTTACAAGTAATGCCAACAATAAACAACAGACAACTTTTTTTTCAACATTTAGCACAAACTTCTCCTTTCCCAATTGGGATTGAAGTGACAAGTGCAAAAGGGATTCACATTATTGATGAAGCTGGGAAATCCTATATTGATATGATATCAGGATTTAGTGTTTGCAATATTGGTCATAGTCATCCTAAAGTGATTGCAGCAATTCAAGAACAAATTGAAAAGTATATGCATGTAATTGTATATGGTGAATTTATACAAAGTCCACAAGTACAATATGCACAACTATTAACACAATCTCTTCCTTCTTATTTACAATCCGTTTATTTTACAAATAGTGGTGCTGAAGCTACGGAAGGTGCTATGAAATTAGCCAAGCGTATTACAAAGCGTACTAAAGTTATTTCATTCAAAGGAGCCTATCATGGAAGTACACAAGGGGCCCTAAGTATCATGGGGGAAGAGTATTTTAAAAATGCATTTCGACCTTTATTACCGGATACTTTACAATTAAAATATAATGACCTATCTGATATTGATTTAATTGATGCAACAGCTGCCTGTGTTTTTGTAGAAATAGTGCAAGCAGAAACAGGGGTTACACCAGCTAATATAGAGTGGATTCAAGCTTTGCAAAAAAAATGTAAGGAGCATTGTATTTTACTCATTGTGGATGAAATACAATCTGGTTTTGGAAGAACGGGAAGTTTATTTGCCTTTGAACAATATAATATTCAACCTGATATTTTATTAGTAGGAAAAGCTTTGGGAGGTGGATTGCCCTTAGGTGCTTTTATTACTGACCCAAGAATGATGGCTACCCTAACATACCATCCAGTATTAGGTCATATCACTACTTTTGGAGGAAATCCAGTATCGTGTGCCGCGGGAAAAGCAGCTTTGGAAGTAATACAAAAAGAAAACTGGATACAAGAAGTAGCCACCAAGGAAGCGTTGCTTATTAAATATATGCAACATCCAATTATTTTAAATCGTCAATATAAAGGATTATGGATGTCATTGCAGTTTGAATCTGCAACCCTCACTAAAAAAATTGCTGCACAATGTATTTTAAATGGTGTGATTACTGATTGGTTTTTGTTTAGTGAAGATCGCATTCGTATCGCACCTCCATTATGTATTACGGAAAATGAATTATTGGATGCGATTGAAAAAATTAAAACTAGTATTGATCAGGTAGTTGCTGCCTAAGTCTTGAAAAAAAGATATCAGCAATTTCCTGTACGACAATATTTTTTGTATAAAGTTTCATACACTGGAATCACATGATGTATATCAAATAATTTGGCTTGTGCTACAGCATTGTGTTTAAATTCTTTCAATAAATTTTCGTCTTTAAGAAGTGTAATTGCGTGTTGACTCATACTGTCTACATCCCCCACCGCTGCGGTATATCCGGTTTTGCCATGAATATTAATTTCGCCTAATCCGCCCGCATCAGAGCTTATGACTACAGACCCTGCTGCCATTGCCTCTAAAGCTGCTAAACCAAAACTTTCATACTCGGAGGGTAAAATAAATAAATCGCTCACAGCAAGAATTTCTTCCATTTGTTCTTGCTTTCCTAAAAAACGAACATCGTTTTCAATTCCAAATTGTCTTGCTAGGTCTTCTGCAATAGGTCGTTCTGGACCATCTCCTACCATTAATAATTTAGCAGGCAATGCTTTGTGTATATTATTAAAAATAGCCATCACATCATCGATGCGTTTAATTTTTCTAAAATTAGAAGCATGAATAATAATTTTTTCTTGATGTGGTGCGATCACTTGTCTAAATGCCGCTACTGGTTTTTTATTATACCTGCTAACATCTACAAAGTTGTTGATGACTTGAATTTCTTTTTTAATTTCAAAATGTTTTAAAGTTTCTGCTTTTAGATTTTCAGAAACGGCCGTAATTGCATCACTTTCGTTAATAGAAAAAGTGACTACGGGTTCGTAGGTTTTATCACGACCTACTAATGTTATATCCGTGCCATGTAAAGTCGTAATAACCGGAACAGATCGTCCAGTTTTTTGTTTTACAATTTGTTTAGCAGTATAGGCAGCGGAAGCATGTGGAATGGCATAATGTGCATGTATTAAATCCAAATCATGGTTTAAAATAACATCCACCATGGTGCTTGCCAAGGCCAATTCATAAGGAGGGTAATCAAAGAGTGGATAAGTGGGGACCCTCACTTCGTGATAAAAAATATTAGCATGAAATCCGTTTAAACGAACGGGTTGTTGGTAGGTAATAAAATGCACTTCATGTCCTTTTTCGGCAAGGGCTTTACCCAATTCGGTAGCTAATACGCCACTTCCGCCAAAAGTAGGATAACAAACAATTCCAATCTTCATTTTAGTACTATTGTATCTGCAAATAACAACTAAATATTCAATAAAGTTTATTTATATTTAATAATTATTTGAACTTAAAATTTTACATCATGCGACGTATTCTTTTATTCCTTTTTTGTGCCCCATTTATGGTTCAGGCGCAGGGCAACAATGACAGTGTATATATAAAAAAAATAGCAGATGAAATCATGAGCAACGGAAAGGCGTATGATTTATTAAGACAATTAACAAAGCAAATTGGAGGCCGATTAGCAGGTTCTCCTCAACAACAAAATGCGGCGATTTGGGGTAAAAGAAATATGGAAGCAATGAACGCAGATAAAGTGTATATGCAACCATGTAAAACACCTAGTTGGCAAAGAGGGGGTAAGGATTTTGCTGCAGTCGTAAACGTAAATGGAAAAGCAGTGAATCAGCCTTTGGCCGCTTTAGCTTTAGGAAATTCATTAGGGAGTAATGGTTTGATTGAAGGAGAATTATTAGCTGTTGCCAATTTTGATGAATTAGAAGCACGCAAGGATGAAGTCAAAGGAAAAATTGTTTATTTCCACAGCATGTTTGATCCCACCATTATTCAAACTTTTGGGGCTTACGGAAAATCTGGTGTATATCGTGGTACGGGCGCTAGCCGAGCTGCAAAGTATGGTGCCATTGGGGTGATGATACATTCCTTAAGTTCAGCGCCAGATAATGCGCCACATACTGGTGCAATGAGTTATGATAATAATTATCCTAAAATTCCTGCAGTGGCATTAGGACCCAATGACGCTAAAGAATTGTATGCACGTGCAAAAAAAGGTACCATTAGAGTGCAAATGCAAACGTATGGATATTTTTTACCTGATGCAGATGAAAATAATGTGGTAGCAGAAATTAAGGGATCTGAATTTCCTAATGAAATCATTACCATTGGAGGTCATTTAGATAGTTGGGATGTAAATGAAGGAGCTCATGATGATGGTGCAGGAATTGTTCAAACCATGGAATTATTAAGAACATTCAAAGCATTAAATTATATGCCTAAGCATACCATTCGTTTTGTTTTATTTGCCAATGAAGAAAATGGCGGAAAAGGGGGAGCCAAATATGCAGAGCTTGCAAAATTAAATAATGAAAAACATGTTTTTGCTTTAGAAAGTGATGCTGGCGGTTTTACTCCTCGCACATTAGGCATTACTTGTTCTCCTGCGCAATTAACACGTTTTCAAAATTGGACTCCATTGTTAAAACCTTATGGAACTGAAATAACAGCAGGTGGAGGAGGTGCCGATATTGGTCCTCTCAAAACCATCGATCCCAATGTAGTATTATCTGGCCTGTCTCCTGATAGTCAACGATATTTTGATTTACATCATGCAAAAACGGATGTGTTTGAAAATGTAAACAAGAGAGAATTGTTATTAGGCGCAGTAAATATGGCTGCCTTAATTTATTTAGTTGACCAACACGGTGTGAAGTAAGATACCTTCCCTTGATTTGGAATTTGAACTTTATCGGGACAAATTCATGGAACGTTCCTTGTATAAGGTTCTAAAGTAAGGGTCGCGTAAATCCTTGATGAATCGGATAGCTTCTCCTGTACTTTTCATTTCTGGTCCTAATTCCTTATTGACGCCAGGGAATTTTTCAAAACTAAATACGGGCTCTTTGATAGCATAGCCATCTAGTTTTTTCTCCATGGTGAAGTCGGTCAATTTTGCAGCACCTAACATAATTTTAGTAGCAATATTTAAGTAAGGTATCTGGTATGCTTTAGCAATAAAAGGAGTAGTACGAGAGGCTCTTGGATTGGCTTCAATCACATATACTTTACCATCTTTAATAGCAAACTGAATATTAATCAATCCTCTGATATTTAAAGCCCTTGCAATTTTCTCACTATAAAATTCCATAGTTTCTACAATCAATGGAGTGAGATTGAATGCAGGGAGTACTGCATTACTGTCTCCACTATGTATTCCTGCTGGTTCAATATGTTCCATTACACCCATGATATGAAAAGTTTCTCCATCAAAAATGGCATCTACTTCTGCTTCTTGACAACGATCTAAAAAGTGATCAATCAAAATTTTATTATCAGGGATATGTTTTAAAATTCCTACCACTGCAGTTTCTACTTCTGCATCATTAATTACAATACGCATTCTTTGTCCACCAATCACATAACTAGGACGTACCAAAACAGGGTAACCAACTTTATTTGCTACTTCAATTGCTTCTTCGGCTGTGTAAGCTGTTCCGTATTCTGGATAAGGAATGTTTAATTCTTTTAACAAGTCACTAAAGCGACCACGATCTTCCGCGATGTCTAAACTATCAAAGGAAGTGCCTATTATTTTAATACCTCTTTCGGTTAAACGTTTTGCTAATTTTAAGGCAGTTTGTCCACCTAATTGCACAATGACACCTTCGGGTTGTTCAAGTTCAATGATTTCCCACAAGTGTTCCCAAAATACAGGCTCAAAGTATAATTTATCGGCCATGTCAAAATCGGTAGAAACAGTTTCAGGATTGCAATTCACCATGATGGCTTCATAACCTGCTTCTTTCACTGCTAATAATCCGTGCACACAACAATAATCAAATTCAATACCTTGTCCAATTCTGTTGGGACCGCTACCTAATACAATAATTTTTTTTCTGGAAGAGCGAATAGATTCGTTGGATGATAAAGAGTGGCTCATAGGTATAAAATTGGGCAAAAATACATCAGCGAAATCATTTCTACGAATTTTTAACCAATGGTTTTCCACGATTAGCCATTATCGTACCAAACACAGCTCCTCCCAGCGTGTCGTGTAGCGTTTACTGCGTCTTTCACTTCGCATTTTCCAGTTTTTTTGCGTCCCACTGGTTCCAAATTTGAGGATGTCGTCCCTGTAAGCGGCATTCATGTTATCTATTACATTCATTAGCTTTTTTCGTTTTTGGTCGGCAGGCGGGACAAATAAGTTGGTTTGAAGGGCGCTGTCTGGTACAAAGTCACTTAAAATCACCCCTGCTTTTTTATAAGTATCGCCTTCTTCAAACAAACTTTTCCCCAAGGCGACGACGGCTTTAATAATATCTGGAGTAAGGTGGGTGGGGTTGTCCAATTTTACATAGCCACTTACTTGCCGCCCTCGATGATAATAAGTAGCCTCTAAATTCACTGGAGCTTTTTTTAATAAAAAAACAGCGACTCCATATGCTGCACTATGTTGTCGGCGTAGTTTTTCACTCGCTCTAGTGGCATAGGTAGCTAAAGCTTCTTCTATTTCCTGCCATTGGGTTACTTCGCGTCCAAACATGCGCGTGGTAGCGATCATTTTTTTTTCGGTTCGGGGCGCTAGCATGTTATGACTTTTCATGCCTTTCAATTCTCTTATTAATCGCATGCCTGTGACGCCTCCTAAAAAACGTTTTCCCCAACTCAAATCTTTAATACTTAATTGATAGGCGTTGTGTATGCCATAGGTTTTTAATTTTTCACTATAACTATATCCAATTCCCCACACATCTTCGATAGGTGTTTTTTGTAAAGCAGCTTGTATGACTTTAGTGTCACTTAAAATGACTACGCATCCAGTGAGTAATTTATTTTTTTTCGCTAATCTATTCGCGACCTTACTTAATACTTTATTAGGACCCACACCAATAGATACTGAAATGCCGGTCCAAGTTTCAATTTGTTTTTTGATGTTGGTGCAGTAGCTATGTAATTGATTTAAGGGGACATGACCTAAATCTAAGAAAGCTTCATCCACCGAATATACTTCTACACAACCCGGTGGCACTAGCTTTCGCATGGTTTCCATGACACGCCAACTTAGGTCGCCATATAAATGATAGTTAGAAGAAAATGCGTACACTTTATTTTTTTCAATGAGTTCTTTAGCTTGAAAATAGGGGATGGCCATAGCAATGCCTAGCTGTTTTGCTTCATCAGAACGCGATACAATACAACCATCATTATTACTCAACACTACCACGGGTGCATTTTTTAATTGGGGTTGAAATAGTCGTTCGCAGGAACAATAAAAACTATTGCAGTCAACAATTGCTTGCATTTTTTACACACTATGAATGACGAACGTAACCACCCCCCATGTACTGTATTCTCCCATTTGTTCTATTTGAATGGTGCCGTATCTTTTATTTTCGGGTAGTAAACTAATACTGTGTTCTTGTATTTGTAAACGACGAACAAGCAACTCTCCATTGAGTACGGCCACCACCACTTTTCCCGAGCTTGCTGGAATACTTCTGTCTACAATTAAAATATCTCCTACATGAATGCCTGCGCCTAACATAGCATCACTGTTCACTCGAAAGAAAAAAGTAGCAGGTTTATTGCGAATGAGTTGTTCGTTTAAATCAATTCCTCGATCCATAAAGTCGTCCGAAGCAGCTCCAAAACCTGTCGCGTTGGCTTGTATGATTTGGCTGGATTCAAATTTTTTGGCTCCGGTGTAAGTCGTGCTATGTTCCTCTAAAATATCCATATTACTAAATTTATTAGCAATATTAACTAAATATTTTAGTATTTAATACATTAATTTACCCCCTTTTTTCAACGTATTTGTACTTTTTTAAGGGAAATTGGTAGGAGCCGCTTATGGCGCCCAACGTAATGTTATGGTCCAGTCGTTTCCAGCACCTACTTTATATTGTTGGGCAAAACTACCTTGGTTGAGTGCCACCGAAATGTTCATTAAGCTATTTAAATAAGCGAGTGGTTTTCCTATCGGAACGGCCCCAAAAGTATTTTCAAAAGGCATGGTTCCTTGGTACACTATTTTTTGCTGATGATAGATGCGCACCATTAATTTATTAGAAGCATGTGGAAGGAGTTGAAAATTTTTCCAAAGAGCAGCTTCGATATTGCTCCAAAGGTTACCATATTGGATATCTAAAATAGCAATGGTTCCTTTTAAGGTTTCATTTTGTAAGACTGCTTTTTGAAAAGGGATAGTTTGAATAGCAGTAGAAAGCGCGCTGCCTACTTGATCGTATCGTATGGTGTGTGATGCCAAACGTGCAGCAGTGTAAGCATACACATCACGGCCATGAAAAGTATAAGACGCCCCCGAATTTTTTCTTCGATTAATGACTTCATCAATTTCTCTTACAGAGTCAATTCCTAATGAGGAAGCAATTAAAGTAAGTGTTCCATTATCGGGAGTGACAATATAGTGCCCCGTTTTAGTTTTTGCTACTACCGATTTTCTTTGGGTACCTACGCCTGGATCTACCACCGATACAAATACAGTACCTGCGGGCCAGTAAGGAACGGTTTGATCTAATCGATAGGCTGCTTCCCAAATATTATAAGCAGGAATGTCATGCGTTAAATCGTATAATTTTAAATGCATATCTACACTACTTGCCACGCCTTTCATCGCTGACACTGCTCCATCCTTAGTTCCAAAGTCGGTCTGAAAAACAATCATACCATTTTGTGCTTTTGCACTGATTGCTATGAATAAAAAAAGCGTGCAGTGGGTAATTATTTTTTTCATTTTTTTATTTTAAATAAACCAAAGTAAATAGCTTTATTCCTGCCTCCTAAAAACGTCGTCACTCATAAACTATTTACTTCGGTTTTAGTGTTGAATACACGTAAATAAATAGCTTTATTCCTGCCTCCTAAAAACGTCGTCACTCATAAACTATTTACTTCGGTTTTAGTGTTGAATACACGTAAATAAATAGCTTTATTCCTGCCTCCTAAAAACGTCGTCACTCATAAACTATTTATTTACTCTTTTATATTTTAAATATATCTGTATAAAAAAGCCTTCCCGAGTAAACGAGAAGGCTTTAAAGTTATTTAAATAAATGTGTTTGTTAAAATCTAAAAGCAAGTTTAGTGAATATTCTTAGGCCATTGTAGCCCATTTGAACACCATCCCAAGGCCCACCTGTTTCGTTGTCGCCTGCCCACCATTTGGCTTGTGGATTTACAGCAAAGTCGGGGTGTACATTAAAGATATTGTCGGCACCAAAAATCCATGAGGTTTTTTTACTCAATTGTACGTTCGCATAAATATCGGTTGTGAACTTGCCTGAGTAGTTAAATATTTCAGGCGTGAATTTAGTATCATCCACATCTAAAGGCACTTGTGGATCAATACCATCTCCGTTGTATCCAAATCCAGTTAAGGCTAAATTACCAAAGTAAGTGATACGTGTCCCTACGCTCACTTTGTTTTTCGTGTAGTCAAAACTAAATGAGAACTTAGATTTTGGAGCAGAGGCCTTTAAGAAATATTTTTCACGATCATTGAAGAAAGTATTTGCGTTATAATCATTTGTATTTAATGCTGCAGGAACATGTATTTCATCAATGGTGATATTTTGGAAATTACCCACTAATAAAAACTTGAATTTTTCTGTAGCTGAAATCTTTTTTTGATAATCTAATACTACGTCCACTCCTGAATTAGTTGTATTTACCGCATTTGCAAAAAATTGAGCAGTGGCAACACCTAATGTATTAAGTTTAGTAGTTAATGCTGCAGGCAAACTCGCATCACTTGCACTAAACAAACCAGACAATACTACTCGATCTTTCATTTTAATTTGATATCCATCTACGGTAACTGTAAATCCTTTTGCAGGTTTCCATGAAAAACCAATGCTGCTATTTATAGAAGTTTCTTGTTTTAATGATGGGATGCCTGCTAATTTAGTAACAGGGTCGTCATTATTGGCGACTCTAGATTGAACTAATTGTCCTTGAGAAAAAGAAGTAAGTGTATTGCTGAAATATTTTTGTTGTAAGGAAGGTGCACGATAGCCGGTGCTGAAGGATCCTCTAACATTAAAATTATCTGTCAGCTTTAATCTTGCAGATGTTTTAAATGTTGCCACTGATCCAAAGTCAGAATAATTTTCGGCGCGCACTGCTCCAGTTAACAACAATGCTTGAGTAGGCGTGTATTCTAAGTCGGTATACAATCCAGTAACAATTCGGTTAGCGGTCACTTTATCATCTGGGCTAAATCCAGGGAATCCTTGTGATCCAGGTGCTTGTTGTAAACCATAGGAATTGGGATAAGCTTTATAAGAAGCAATCTCTCCTTTAAATATACTGTATTGTTCAAATCTCATCTCTGCACCATAAGACACTTTTACACCGCCCTGATTTACTTTCCCAAATTGTTTGGATAAATCAAGATTAGTAGTGTTTTGTAAAAAATTAAAACCGCCATCATCAAAATGAGTTTGACTTACATTTCCAATATTAGAAGCGTTGAAAGTGCCATCCCCAAAATAATGGAAGTTGTTATTTCCAATAGCATTGCTAAAATCCCAATCCCATCCATTTTTGCTGGTCTTAGAAAATCCTGTGACGAATGAAAGGTCTTGAATTTGTGCTTGAATATGAGGGTTGTAGCTTGTGTCACCTGATCCAGAAGCAAACATGATTCCTGGAACATAAATAAGCTGTCCTTTGCTATTAACAGGGAATCGATTTGGTTTTGCCGACCAGTTTCGGGTATAGGCATATGCGTCTGAATTTTTATGATTAATACTTCCAAAAGCATAAAATTTTATATCATCTCCTAATGGCACTTCCATATTAAACATAGCGCCAATGGTTTTTACAGATCCATCTCCAAAACCTTGTCTCCAAGTGTTGGTAGGTAAGCCATCTTTATTAGCAATATCAGAAGAAGCAGCTTGTCTAAAAGTTTTTCCTTGATCTAAAACATCGAATGACAAATTAATAAAGCCACCTTTTTTTCCAACATCAAATCCGCGATTAACAGAAAGTGATTTTGTAACACCATCAATAGGGGCGTCATACAAATAATCATGATTGTTTTTAAATTGATAGGTATTAAATTTTTTATCATAATATCCTGCAATACCCGAAGTCACATTCCACTCATTGGTATTTTTTCTTAACACAATATTCATGACGCCTGCAATTGCATCTGATCCATATTGTGCGGAAGCGCCATCTCTTAAAATTTCAATTCTATCTACTGCAGATTGTGGAAATCCATTTAAGTCTACTCCTGAATTACCGCGACCTCTGGTTCCAAACAAACCAACAAAAGCTGTGCTATGTCTACGTTTTCCGTTTACTAAAACCAAGGTTTGATCAGGCCCTAAACCACGTAAGGTTCCTATATCAATATGGTCTGCACCATCTGCACCCGATTGTTTATTATAGTTAAAAGAGGGAGCAGCAAAATTTAAAGTGGATGTTAAATCCATGCGAGCGGTATTCATTCCCACATCGTTTAATTTTATTACATCCACTGGAACAGGGGATTCGGTTTTTACACGACCGTTGCCTCGGCTACCAACTAAAATAACATCTTGCAATTCATTGATGCTTGCATTTAAAACAATATTTAAATTGGCTCCGGTAAATTTGACCATTTTATTGTCAAAGCCTACAAAACTAAATTCAATAAATTCATTCACGTTTGCTGCTACACTAAAACTTCCGTTTTTAGTAGATGTTGAAGTGGATTTGCTTGTCACTGTTTTGACAGTCACACCTTCCAGTGCATTTCCTTTATTGTCGGTAATAGTTCCTTTTGCAGTTTGTTTTTGAGCAAAAGAATTCATGGATAATAAGGTTAATGCTAAACCAAAAGGGAGAATTAACTTTTTAAACATAAGGGGTAAGTTTTACTTAAAATTAAAGCTTTTTTATACCATAGGGTTTAAATAGGATAATTTATTTGCTTTTATTTCGTTCTTTAAAGGTAATTTTAAGCCCATGGACGATATTGTAAAACAGATACATAGTTTATATATTTCCCATTGTGGGAAAGAATGGGATCAAATTCAAAAGATTCCTCAAAGTGGGGGAGATCGCGTTTATTTTAGAATCATACAATCCAATGAATCTTGGATTGCAACGTATAGTTTGAATATTAAAGAAAGTGAAACCTTTATTTATTTTGCAGAACATTTCAAAACTAAAGGTTTGCCAGTACCTAAAGTATTGGCCATAAATGCGGATAAAACAGTTTATTTACAAGAAGATTTAGGAGCAACCTCTTTATTAGATGTTTTAGAAAAAGAAGGCAAAACCGAACATGTGTATGCTTTGTTTCAAAAAAGCTTATCTGCGTTAGCAAAATTACAAGTTGAAGGTGGAAAGGGTTTAGATTATTCAAAGTGTTTAACTTCTAAAGTATTTGGCAAACATTCTATTTTAACTGATTTGCTTTATTATAAATATTACTTTTTAGACACTTTACAATACCCTTACGATAAACAAGCATTAATTGATGAATTTGAATGGCTAAGTGATGCATTGGCATCTAATGAATGGAATCATTTTATGTTTCGTGATTTTCAAAGCCGTAATATTATTGTAGCTAATGATGAAGTTTCTTTTATTGACTTTCAAGGGGGAATGCAAGGAGGGTTAACTTATGATGTGGCTTCTTTATTGTGGCAGGCAAAAGCCGAACTTTCTCAAGAGTGGAAAGAAAAATTATTGGATTACTATTTAGAAGAAGTTCAAAAATTAATTTCTACTCCTTTAAATAAAGAGGCACTCAAAAAACAATACCATGGTTTTGTTTTATTAAGGTTATTACAAGTGATGGGGGCTTATGGATTTAGAGGTTTGTTTGAACGTAAAGCCCATTTTTTAACAAGTATTCCTTTAGGTCTTTTAAATATTAAAAACTTTTTAGCACATCATACTTTGGATGCTAAAACACCTGTGTTTGCATCCATTTTAAAATGGATGGTGACCGATGAAGTGATTGGACGTTTCACCCCACCAAAGGCCACTGCCGAAACACCTTTGGTGATTACTATTCATAGTTTTAGTTATAAAAAAGGAATACCCCAAGATACCTCAGAAAATGGCGGCGGATTTGTTTTTGATATGCGTGGCATATTAAATCCAGGTAGGTTTGATGACTATAAAAAATTATCTGGCTTAGATAAACCTGTGCAAGATTTTTTAGAACAAAGAACAAAGATGAATGTGTTTTTAAATAGTGTGTGGGATTTGGTAGATATAACAGTTGAAAACTATTTAGAAAGAGGATTCAAATCCTTACATATTAATTTTGGATGTACAGGAGGTCAACATAGAAGTGTTTTTGCTGCAGAACAAACAGCTAGGCATCTTAAAAATAAGTACAAAGTGAAAACTATTTTATGGCATACTAACCAAGAAAATTGGGTTAAATAATTTGTGTATGCGAGCCATGATTTTAGCAGCAGGTTTGGGTACAAGGTTAAAGCCTTTTACCAATCATCATCCCAAAGCATTGGCAGTGGTGAATGGCAAATCATTATTACAACGAAATGTGGAATACTTGCAACAAGCGGGTATACTTGAAGTGATTGTAAACGTGCATCATTTTGCTGATCAAATCATACAAGCAATCACTCATGCTAATGGTTGGGGAAGCAAAGTAACTATTTCGGATGAAACCAGTGAGGTGTTAGAAACGGGCGGAGGCGTCTTAAAGGCAGCGCCTTATTTTGCCAATGAAGCTTCTTGGTTAGTTATGAATGCGGATATACTTACTAATATGGATTTGAGTGCCTTGATTCAAAAAGATCGAATGCATGCATCAACATTTAATCATTATGTCGCAACACTTGCAGTAACCAATCGAAGTTCAAGCCGTAATTTATTATTTAATGATGCAGGACATTTAGTAGGTTGGAAAAATAATACTACTGGTGAAGAGAAGTGGGTAAATTCAAATGCATCATCGCAACCTTATTCTGCCAAAGCTTTCAGCGGTATTCAAATCATTCATGCTGATTTTTATAAAGCCCTTTCATTCAACGGCAAGTTTTCATTGATAGATGCCTATTTGCAATTAGCCACCACACATACTATTGGCATGTATGATCATAGCGATAGTATTTTATTGGATGTGGGTAAACCTGAGAGTTTAGAAAAAGCGTCTACTTTGTTTGCTTAATTATTTTTACACATTTTTATTATTTACACTTTGATGTAAATTTTCTTTTTATCTAAAACATAAGCAAGCATTCCCATAAAGGCAATCATGCATAAGGCATATAGTAATGATCCAATGCGTAAATCGGTAGCTATGTTTTTGCATACATGTTCATAAAACCAAGGCAGAGCTGAAGTGTATACTTTCTCTCCTTTGTCATCCACATGATCTACCCATCTTAATAAAGCCAAAACGCGGGGTAAAAAACCACTGAGTACAAAAATAAAAAGTGGATTTTTCCCAAACACATCAAAAAACTGACTCCATTTTCCTTTAGCTTCTTTAAATTCTAACAAGTATATAAACATGCCTAAAGTAATCATAGCCAACCCTGTGGTATAAAACACATAGCTACTGGTCCATATTTTTTTGTTGATTGGAAAACTAAAATCCCAAATATATCCTGCCAATACAAATACCACACCTGTTAATAATAAGGGAGCCAACATGTCAAAGTTTTTTCCTTTGAGTTGAATATACTCGCCCACTAAATATCCAAATATGACTTGTACGATTGCAGGCAAAGTACTAGTGAGTCCTTCCGGATCAAATGGCACCCCTTCGCCTTTATAAATATGTGTAATACCTAAAATTTGTTGATCAATTGCGTTGCCAAAATAACCAGACAAACTATACATATGACCTGGTGTGCCCAATGAAAATGTCAGCACCCAATATATTACCAATATCATCATTCCAATAAATAAAGCTATTCGTGATTTCCCATAATAAATAATGATAGAAGCAAAGAAATAGCATAATGCAATTCTTTGTAATACTCCTAATATGCGCACGTTTTCCCAAGGTTTCCAGACCAATACATCTTCGGAAAATTTAACAAAAGGACTCCAATTCAAGAATAATCCGATTCCAAATATCATCAACGTTCTTTTGATGACTTT
>JAFMJX010000128.1 GCA_017853235.1 Chitinophagaceae bacterium
TTTTTTGATTATTTTGTTTTTCTGTTGACAAATCTACATTATTAAGAAACTCAATATTAAGATTTGAATTTAATAATGTTGGATTTAAGTACTCCCCAAATCTTGACCATTCTGACCAATAATTAAAAAATCTATCTTCGTCTCCGCTTGTAGATTCTTTTAATACCTCATAATTTTTACTTGCATCTTTAAACAAATTTTTATAAACAATAATATTTGGATATAACTCAACTGAGTCTTTATATATATCTATCATGGTTTTTTATCTCCAGTATGTTTTAAAATTGTCCAAAAAAATGGACAGGTATATCTAATTCCATTTTCAACCTTTGTTACTCCATGTATATAGTTTTTATCACCTGGGAAAAAATAAGCAGCACCCTTTTTTGGTTTAATCTGAACATCTTGCAGTGGAAAATATAACTCTCCACCAATGTAGTCATCGTTTAAATAAAACAAACTGGCAATATCATAATGTGGAAAGTCGTTGGGCTTTCCAGCATCTGGACCTTCATGAAGTTCTTTGTCTGCGTGTGGATGTTGAAATTGTCCAGGAAGCCATTTTACAATAGCCTTTCCTGTTGGCTCAACAACAACATCAAAAAAATTTTCAATTTCTACTTTTAATCTTTGAAAAAGACCTTCTAAAATTTTTGCAATTTTTGGATCATTTTTATCTAATGTTGGGCCAGTTGCAACGCGATCTTTCCAATAATCTGCATCATAAATTACAGTACCATTTTCATTTTTATGTGTTTCAGTAACATCCCAGATTGTTATAGATTTTGCTGCATTTTCAAGATACTCAACTTCTTCTTTTGTCATAAAATTTTCTAGTTCAACAATCATGGACTTATCATTACCAAAAAATCCTGATGGAGTTATTGATTCTTTTTTGTATGGATTAGCGTTATTAATCATATTTTTATTATACCATTTTCTTTATTCATAAGTTCTTGGCTCCCATATATTTTTTTTATAAACTCCTCCATCTGGAACCCTATAAAGACGAGTATTTTCTTGATATTCTTTTTTTATTTTATTTTGATCTGGTTCTTCAACGACCTCTGAAATCCAATTTTCTCTTTTAAAAGGAATTAACTGAATATAAGAAGTTCCTGCTGGAATAATACCAGTAAATCCTTTTCTTAAAAAAAATGGATACGATCCTGGTTGATGTACTTTATCTAAATCAATAATGCCACTTGTAGTTAAGAATGGTAACTCATATCTATTAAATGGTGTTGCATAAATTGCACTATATCCGCTTGGAAGTATAATTTGCCAATCACCGAACCAAGCAAAATGATCTTCATAATATCCTTCTGGATGCATAAATTGTGGCATGGCGGGTCTTTTTTGTATAAATGAAGTATATTTTGAATTATGAACTTTAACATCAATTTTATTGTCTTCATTTAGAAAAAATTCAATATCGCATGGAGTATTTAAGGAATATCCAGTTGCCATAATATCAAATAGTGCTGGACAAGCCTTCCAAGTTGGAATTTTGCCTTTATCTGGACCAATAATAAAGTTATCTTTAAAGTCTTTTGCATATCTATCTGCTTTTCTATACCAATCTGGTATTGATTTTACAATTGGTTTTGGTACTGAATTGCTTTCTGATGATAGCCAAGATCTTGCAGCCTTAAAAATGATTTTATGTTTATCCATTACTATCCTTTGTATAATCATTAAAACTTAATTTTAAAGTTTTAACCTCATGATCTCCAAGTTTATTTCCTTCGTGATCAATACCATCTCTATAAAAGTTAGTCCACTTATCTATCATTGTTTTTTCTTGTGAAGCCATGCCATAATCTTGTAAAAATTTATAATGATCTTGGCCAAACTGTGCATCATACAAATTAACAGATACATCTTGTAAACCCTTTAATGAAATAGGAATAATAGATGCTATTGGAGTATTTGCAGGTATTGTGATTTCTTTATTTGCCAATGTTATTCTCCATGCAGCAGGTATTGGTGCCTTTAATATTGATGGATTGATGATTGTTGTAAAGCAATTAGTTCCTTCAATAAATTGATTTGGTACTGGCATTATCATAATACTTATATCATTATTTGTTTTTAAATAAAGGTTAGTGTCAAAACTAATAGTAGCATTTGCTCTATTTAGATTTACAAACTTATGACCTTTAATGATTTTAATATGATCAGAAAATGTATCTGAAATTCCATCCCAAATAAATGTAATATCTTCTGGAAATGAAAACGTCCATCCAACTAGGTTGGCAGATGAAACTGGAAAGCATCTATATGCATGTTTGCCGTCTGTATTTTCCATCCATTCCCTTTTCATTGTTAGTGGATAGAAATTAACCAATCCTTCTTTTTCTTTATAAAAATCTAAAGTAAGCATTAATCTTCAGTTTCTTGATAAAACTTTGGATTATGAAATTTTGAACTATAGTCAAGCATTGTTACTATAGAGTATTTGGTACCAGATGTTACTGGCATTGCTCTATGTGGATACATAAAGTTAGATGGAAATACAAAAAGATCTCCAGCCTTAGCCTTAATATTTAAATTTTGTAATCTAAAAGTAAGTTCTCCTCCTTCATAATCATCATTTGGATAACCTACTAATGAAACAACGCAGTTATATGAAAATCCATGATCATGATGTTCTTGAAAATGTTGCCCAGGACCATATTTAATAAAATTCATGGCTTCCCAGTATTTTAGTTCTCCTATATGAAAACTATTACAGTAATGATCAACAACTGGCTTTGACTTATCATAAACATCTTGCCAAAGATTTTGTAAAGACAAAGATTCGTTAGATTTATCATGCTCAATATCAGTTTTTTTAAACTTAAAATCTACACAATCTCTATACTCTGGCATTCTTTGTTGATATCCAACAAGGGCCTCTCTCCACTGATATCTAGCAGTTTTATCATTAGATACAACTGACTCTAATCTATTAATAATATCAATATCTTTAGTTAGGACATCATGATAGACAAAAATTCCACTACCAAGATCTTCATAAGAAGACCAGGTCTGTCCTGGATAAAAATTATTTGATTCAGTAATTGGTTGCATGATGCTCCTTGTGATTGTTATCGTTATAGTCTAACATAATTACAACAGAATACTTAATTCCTTCTGTAATATTTTTTGATTCATGCTCATACACAAAGTTAGAAGGAAATATTGCAATATCTCCTGCTTTTGGCTTAATTGATAAGTTATGTCTAGTAAAATCTAATTCTCCGCCATCATAATCATCGTTTAGATATACCACTGCAGATATCGTACAAGTATAATAAGGGCCATGATCTACATGTGTTTTAAAATATTCATCTTTTGAATATTTAACAAAGTTAAAAGCCTCTTTATAATTCATTTTTAAATGCCATAAAGATTCATAATGTTGAAGACACAAGTCAAGTTGGTCTTCTACAATTTTATGAATATCAAATAAATTTTGATTATATTTTTGATGTTTTCCTAAATGCTCTCGTTTATACTTAATATCAAAACAATTTCTAGCAATTAAATGATCTTCAATTGCATTAACTTTTGCACCCTGCCACCTCAAAGTATTATCTTTTTCAACCTCTGACTCAAGGGTGTTTATAATGAAATTACATTTTTCTTTTGAGATTGCATTGCTATAAAGATGAATTCCATATTCTAAATTAGTAGCAACAATATCGTTGCCAATATTAATTGGTTCAAGCCTATAGTTAATTTTTTCTTCTCTTGGTAAATTAAACCACTCCACAAAAACTCCTTATGTCTATATTTAATTATAGCATAAGCAATTTGTCTTAATCGCTGAAGTATCCGAAATATGGAGGGAAGAATGGTGGGAAGAATGGAGGGAAAAACGGAAAGAATGGTGGAAAGAATGGGAATGATGGAGGGAAGAAAGGAAAGAATGGTGGAAAGAATGGCTGTGTTGTTACAGTATTAGATGCATCACTTTGAATAGAGGATCCATTTGCATTTATTGCTGTAACACGATATGTTTGAGATGTTCCAGCATTTTCACTAACAGTTAATGGAGATGTAGCATTTGTAAATGTTCCACTATTATTAATAGATGTATCACTAGAGTTAACTGTATAACTTGTAATTGATTTACCACCATTTGATGATGGTGCAGACCAAGTAACAACGTCTTGGCTTCCGCTTGAAGATGATGCACTTGGCGCTGATGGTTTTGATGGAACTGTTGTTGCTGTCACAGAAGAAGATGTTGTACCACTTGCTGTTCCAGTAGCATTTTTTGCTTTTACTGTAAACGTATAAGATGTAGCAGATGCAAGTCCTTGAAATGTATAACTTGTTGAAGAGGATCCAGTATCATGCGTATATGTTGATGGTGTGGTAGTAATTTCATAAGAAGTTGCTGCTGGAGAACTTGCTGGAAGAGTCCATGAAAGACTTACTGCACCGCCCGTTCCTGATGCTGATGCTGCAGATGTTGTATTTGCTGTTGCTAAGTATGGACGATTTGTTCCTACATCTGTTGCAGTTAAAGAAGTAACATTTTCTGGTTGTAAAAAGTTATCCTGCGCTGAAGATCTAATACCAATATTTTTTGACATGTTACTCCTTTTCCTTTATTATTATACCAACATTTTATGCTGATAGATCGCCAAACAGTACCCAAGTGTCTGTTGCTCTCTTTAGAAGAGTAGCAGACGACCATTGTGCACGTAGTTTTAATCCTGGTGTTGCATTAATTGTTACTCCAACTGCACCAGCAACTGTTACCTGTCCTGCACCAGTTTGAAGAATGCTTATTGAAGTTCCTACTGGCCATGCTACTGTAGCATTTGTTGGAACAGTAAGAGTTTGAGCAGTTGCCTTACCCATTTCAATTAAATTATCTCTTTCTGTTAAAGAAGAGAGAGTATAAGAATCTGTCTTTTGAACAATTGGAGTTCTTGATGGAACGCCTTCTTTTGTTTGTGTACCATCTGAGAATGCTACTCCAGATGCTGATGCTGTTACTAGACCAGAGAATGTTGGATTGCTAACAACAGAAACTGAATTTCCAGAAACCGAAATATTTGTTCCTGCTGTAACAGTGCCAGCACCAGAGAATTGAGTAAATTCAATATCATCTGTACCAATTGTTGTAATTACATTTGTTTGTACCCAACCAGTCTTTGCATTTGTTGTACCAGCCTCTACGAAGATAAAATCTCCAGCATCTACTTCTGGTGCCGAGTTATAGTCTGCTGCACGTGTTGGTGCGCCAGATGCTGCAACAACATAAATACCATTTTGAGACTTTGTTGTTTGATTTTTAACAAGAATTCTATTTCCTGTTGCAAGAGTTACACCAT
>JAFMJX010000129.1 GCA_017853235.1 Chitinophagaceae bacterium
GGTAATGTTTTTTGACTACGATCATGATCATCCCACTCTTGTTGTGCCATTAATGATGGTACTGCCAAAAAGCAAACTACACTCGCAATAATAGCTGCTATTCTTTGATTCATGAATTTGGTGAACCATACTGCTACTTGCAATACACCTAATCCTATCCAAATTGCAAATGCATAAAAAGAACCTACATAAGCATAGTCTCGTTCACGAGGCTGTAAACTTACTTGATTCAAATAAAGAATGATTGCTAATCCAGTAAAGAAGAACAACAACCCTGTTACAACAAAATCTTTTTTATTTTGTTGGTATTGGAAAATAAAACCTATGATTCCTAAAATAAATGGCAACATAAATAAAGTATTATGTGCTTTATTTTGATTTTTTATAGTATCAGGTAATTTAGACTGATCTCCAAAAAATAAATTATCTATGAACGAAATACCAGTAATAAAATTACCATCACGTACGTTACCAAAACCTTGCAAATCATTTTGCTTACCAGCGAAATTCCATAGGAAATATCGCAAATACATAAATCCAAATTGATAATTGGTAAAATATTTAATATTATCTCTAAGTGTGGGCGCCTCCCCATCTACGACACCAGCAAATGCTTTGTAACTATCCATTTGTCCACGATCATTTTCCCCATCCCACATTCTTGGAAACAAATGAGCCGATGGCGCTGAACTCCAATCACGTTTATAGTTTTTACCAGACAATTCGTAAGAATGAGGAGCTTTTACATATTGATCTCCGTTTTCTACATTATCCACTTTGTCTGTATAATCTGGACCATATAATATGGGCCAATCTCCATATTGTTCACGTCCTAAATAACCCACTAAAGTAACCGGATTATCAACGTTATACATATCCACAGCCGGATCTGCGTTTGAACGAATCATGGTGGTGACGTAGGAAGTGTATCCTAGTAACATAAAAATCATACACCATACCCCTAATTTTAAAAAGTATAACCCTTTTTTATTGGCATAATAAATTCCAAATCCAAGTATCCCTGCTACCAATAAAAAGAAGAAGATAAAACCACTAAAGAAAGGAAGCCCCATTGAATTCACAAAATTCACATCAAAAGCACCCGCCCATTTAATAGTATATTGAATCACTACCACTTGAATAAAACCAGTGATCACCACGCCTACTAAAAATGCAATAAAAGCGCCCATAAAAGAAGGCTTGTATTGTCTAAAATAGTAGACCATAACAATGGCTGGAATTGTCAATATGTTTAATAAATGGACACCTATGGAAATACCCATCATGTAAAAAATAAAAATGATCCATTTATCTGCACCTGGTTCATCTGCTTTATGTTCCCATTTCAAAATGGCCCAAAATACTAAAGCTGTAAAAAAGGAACTTAATGCATACACCTCCCCTTCCACAGCACTATACCAAAATGAGTCGCTGAATGTATATGCCAAAGCACCTACAATTCCTGCTCCCATGATCCCAATGATTTGAAATCCTGTGGGCTCAGCCCCAACAGTTTTAACCACTATTCTTTTTGCAAAATGGGTTATGGTCCAAAATAAAAACAAAATAGTAAACCCACTTGCTAATGCACTCATAGTATTTACCGCTTTGGCTGCAGTCAATGGATTGTCACCAAAAAGAATAATGAATAATCTCCCTAACAACACAAACATGGGTGCTCCTGGAGGATGTGGAATTTGTAATTTATAAGCACTGCTGATAAATTCTCCGCAATCCCAAAAACTGCCTGTGGCTTCTGTTGTCATAACATATACGGTACAAGCAATAAGGGTTACCAACCACCCTGTCCAATTATTGATTTTTTTGAATTCCATTTTCACCTTTTTAGTAGTTGCAAACTTAATTGAAACTAGCCAAAATGGGAAATTAATGGCATCTTTAAGTATATTTTAAGATTTTAAGGTTCCCCCTAGGTTTTTTATCTTTGTGCCCCATGAGCCCAAAACAGTCTGTCGCATTTCACACTTTAGGATGTAAACTGAATTTTTCAGAAACTTCTACGCTTTCCAGGCAATTAGAAAAGGAAGGCTTTGAAAAGAAGGCTTTTACCGATATTGCCGATGTGTATGTCATTAATACCTGCTCTGTTACCGAAAATGCAGACAAAGAATGCCGACAATTGGTTCGTCGAATACAAAGACAAGCACCAGAAAGTTTTGTGGTGATTACAGGTTGTTACGCCCAATTGAAACCCCAAGAGATTGCTCAAATACCAGGTGTAGATTTAGTACTTGGAGCGGCTGAAAAATTTAATCTTGTGCAACACTTATCAACCCTTACCAAAGGCGATGACACTAAAATTTGCAGTTGTGATATTGAAACGGTTTCTGGATTTAATGCCTCTTACTCCGTGAATGATCGTACCAGAACTTTTTTAAAAGTACAGGATGGTTGTGATTATAGTTGCACTTTTTGTACCATTCCCATGGCAAGAGGAAAAAGCAGAAGCGATAGTGTTCAAAATGTGGTGAAACAAGCCAATGCCCTAGAAAAAAATGGAGTCAAAGAAATTGTACTCACAGGTATCAACTTAGGTGATTTTGGAAAAGGCGCAGCAGGTGGAAGAAAACATCAAGAAAGCTTTTTTGAATTAGTGCAAGCATTGGATAAAGAAACAAAAATTCCACGTTACAGAATCTCCTCCATTGAGCCTAATTTACTTACCAATGAAATCATTGAATGGGTGGCAGCAAGTGATCAATTTATGCCCCATTTTCACATTCCACTGCAAAGTGGATCTAATGAAGTTTTAAAATTAATGCAACGCAGGTATGCAACAGATTTGTATGAAGATAGGATTTCACAAATCAAAAAATTAATGCCACATGCTTGCATAGGTGTGGATGTGATTGTGGGATCCCCAGGTGAAACAGATGCATATTTTAAAGAAACCATGGATTTTTTACACACTCTTGACATTTCTTATTTGCATGTATTCACTTATTCAGAACGCGCCATGACAAAAGCATTAAATATAAAGCCAATCGTTCCTATGTCGGTTCGTCATGAACGAAATAAAATAGCGCGCAATTTATCATATCAAAAATTACAATTTTTTACTGCTCAACAATTTGGACAAACTCGAAAAGTTCTTTTTGAATCTCCTAAAGCAGTAAAAGATAGTGAAGGATTATTGATGTTAGAAGGATACACTGACAACTATATTAAAGTTGAAACACCCTACAGACCTGAATGGAGTAACCAAATTATAGATTGGACTTTATCCTAATGAGAATTTACATCACAGAGATCTCTTCTACTTTGAATTCTACAATCATCATTAAATTCATAGATTCCAACTGAACAAACACCGTTTTTTTGCTCGCTTTTATCACTTCCCCTCTTTGACCCATAAACAATCCTTGATTAATAGCCACTTTAGTTTGTGGAGGAAGATTAGCCATGTTGACCACTTTAATGGAAGAATTGGCCATCCCTAAATACTTCTTTATGGCTTCAATCTCATTGTCTCGAATAATGGCTGGTTTTTTTTCAAAATAGAGAAAGTTAACCACTCCATTTGTTTCTAAAACTTTAACCCGTTCGGGGGTAGCGATTTTTACAAAAACATAGGATCTAAATAAAGGCTCTTCTATTATTTTTTTACGATCAGACCATTGCCTTTCTTTTTTTTGAACGGGACACCAACTTTCTATGCCTTGTTGCATTAAAACATCGGCAGTCTTTTTTTCCCATTTTGATTTTGTGTAAATGACATGCCACTTTTTTTCCATCAACTTTTCGTCCACTTTCATAATGCTCTTTTAGTATAAAATTAGCCTGCTTTTTTTGCGATCCAAGTGGGGTTAGGGAACTCGCTTAATAATTTACTTGCTTCATTGATTTGAGGGTCTTTTGCGACCATCTTTAACCAAGCTTGATATCTGTCTTGTTTGGTTTTATCAGGATTGTTATAAAATTTATCATGGTCTGCTTTTAAAGGAGCTACCACTAAATTTTCTTTCAATTTTAATCTGTTGTCATTTTGTTGCATAATGGCTTGTACTTGTTTACGATAAGCTACATATTTATCATACTTTAAATAAACAGGACGATCCATTTGAGTAGACACCCATTCTAGATCTTTCTTAAATGAATTTAGGGCAGTGTCTTTTGCAATTCGAGCATTGGCATTTGCAGCAATCGCACTTACAGTTGCATGATTGGGCCAAATTTGGAACTTCGCTCTTGCAGTTTCATCCCAAGGCAAAGCAGATTCGTTGTCTTTTTCACGATATTTTAAAAACTCATATTCGTCAGGTAAAATCACATCTGGAACAACTCCTTTTTTTTGTGTAGAACTTCCAGTGACTCTATAAAATTTTTGAAAAGTTAGTTTCACTGCACCATATTCTGTTTGAATTCCTAAGTCATCTAAAGGTTTTCCAAATGCAACATTGCGTTGAACTGTCCCCTTTCCATAACTAGAAGTACTTCCCATGATGATGCCTCTTTTATAATCTTGAATAGCCCCTGCGAATATTTCACTTGCAGAAGCACTAAATTCATTCACCATCACTACGATAGGTCCATCATATATTAAACCTGGATTATCATCTGATAAAGTTTGAGAACGCCCTTCTCTATTTCTTATTTGTACAATGGGACCCTGGTCAATTAATAACCCCGCCATTTGCACCACTTCATACAAAGAACCACCTCCATTAAATCTAACATCAATGGCAATACCTTTTACTTTTTCAGCTTTTAATTTTTCAATTTCTTTGGCCACATCCTTAGAACATCTTGGTCCATCTGCTCTATCAAAATCGGCATAAAAGTCAGGCAATAAAATATATCCGTATTTATCTGCCCCCTTTTGAATGACTACACTTCTAGCAAAACCTTCATCTAAAATTATTTTTTCACGAATTAAGGAAACCACTTTAATATTTCCATCCATTTTGCGAATGGTTAATCTTACTTCGGTACCTAAATCACCACGAATCAATTTGACTGCATCTTGTGTTTCATATCCTGATACATCCACTGGCTCTTCTGCTCCTTGTGCAATTTTTATAATAACATCATTTACTACAATTTGGCCCGATTTCCATGCTGCACCTCCTGGTTGAACACTTGCAATTTTAACACCATTATCATCCTGCGTTAATTGTGCACCTATGCCATAAAATGTACCACTCATAGATTCTGTGAAAGAACGTTTTTCAACAGGAGCAAAATAATCAGTGTGCGGATCCATTAAACCAGTCACTGCATTCAAATACATATCAAATCTTTTCTCCTTGTCGGTTGTTTTTTCTAATTTATCAAATCTTCTGGTATATTCTTTTTTGATGGCAGCTCTTGTTT
>JAFMJX010000130.1 GCA_017853235.1 Chitinophagaceae bacterium
CTCTTATTTGTATATCGCCTTCTTGTAATATATTAAATAGGGCCACTTGAATTCTGGCTTGTAAATCGGGTAATTCGTTTATTACGAATAAACATCTATTTGCTCTTGGGATCATTCCAAAGTGAATTACTCGTTCGTCAGAATAAGATAATTTTAGATTTGCTGCTTTAATAGGATCCACATCCCCAATGATATCTGCAATGGTAACATCTGGCGTAGCCAATTTCTCAAAAAAACGTTCATTTCGGTGCAGCCATTCAATAGGGGTATCATCTCCTTTTTCTTGAATCAAATCTTTTGCAAATCTTGAAATAGGATGAAATGGGTCATCATTTATTTCTGAACCTGCTACAAATGGGATAAACTCATCCAATAATTGAATCATAAGACGAGCTAATTTAGTTTTAGCTTGTCCTCTTAAACCTAATAAATTTATATTATGCTTTGATAAAATGGCTCTTTCAATTTCTGGTATCACTGTTTCTTCAAATCCATGAATTCCCTCAAAAGCAGGGATTCCTTCTTTCATTTTTTGAATTAAATTATCTCTTAATTCATCTTTTATGCTTTTACTTTGAAATCCTTGTTTTTTTAAAGCTCCAAGTGTTTTTATTTTTTCGATATTCATATCTAAAATATTATGCTATTTATTTAAGTTTCTTTTTTCTGTTGGTTTCATAATCTTCAAAAATCATTTCCCCTAATCCCTTTAATCCTGTGTAAAAGGCTTTGCCTTGGTTGGCTTCGGTAAATTCATTTACAAATCTTTGTAAATAGGGGTCATGAGCTATCATGAAGGTGGTAATGGGTATATGTAATTTACGAGCAATTTTTGCTTGATTATAGCACTTTTCAACAATGTATTGATCTAATCCATTACTATTCATATAATAACTGCCATCGGCTTCTCTGATACAACTTGGTTTGCCGTCAGTGATCATGAATATTTGTTTATTGGTGTTTCTTTTTCTTCTCAATATATCCATGGCCAATTGTAATCCTGCAACTGTATTGGTATGATAAGGGCCTACCTTTAAGTAGGGTAATTCCTGAATGGAAATTGTCCAAGCATCATCTCCAAATACTAAAATGTCAATGGTGTCTTTAGGGTATCTTGTTGTAATAAGTTCGGCAAATGCCATAGCAACCTTTTTTGCGGGTGTAATACGATCTTCTCCATATAAAATCATGCTATGACTTATGTCAATCATGAGTACCGTACTCATTTGTGATTTTTGCTCTGTTTCTTCAACTACTAAATCATTTTCTGTTAAATTAAAATCTCCAATTCCATGATTTATTTGCGCATTTTTAATACTCTCGGTTAATGATATGTTTTCAATATTGTCACCAAAATGAAATTCTTTAAATTCCCCAGTTTTTTCATCGCCTTGGCCTAATGTTTTTGTTTTATGATTTCCTTTCCCTGTTTTTTGTAAATTTCCAAAAATGTTATTTAGGGCTTGTTGTCTAATTGCTCTCTCAGTTTTAGAAGTAATCTTTGTGGGACCATCACCATCTTGTGTAATTTCTTGTTTGATGTATCCTTTCTTTTTTAAATCTTCGATAAAATCATCAATGGTGTAATTTTCATCTGTTAATTTATATTCTACATCCAATTCTCGCATCCAACTTATAGCTTCATCAAAATCTCCAGATGTATGGACAATCAATTCCTTGAATATTTCAAATAACCTATCAAAAGGAGATTGCTCTGGAGCTTCGTATGTTTTAAAATGAAATCCTTTCATGTTTTTTATAGAGCATTAAAGTTAATTGTTATTGTTTGTTTTTAGTGAGTTTGTTAAGTTTTGAACAGATCAAGGTGGGGTAGATGAAACAAAAGACAGGGTGATTATTAATTAAATACTTTTATTCAGATATGCTCATTTGCTTATTCAGGTTCGCTTGATTTGCTAAACGCATTAAAAAACCCTGTCCCGATAAATCGTGACAGGGTTTGTGCCCAGAACAGGAATCGAACCTGCACATCCTTGCGAACGCTAGATTTTGAGTCTAGTGCGTCTACCAATTCCGCCATCTGGGCAGGGGTGCAATATTACGTTAATAACGAAAATCTGCCAAAATACGATCCAGGTATTTTTTCTTGTAATAATACTCCTTTATTTGCAACAACTCTTCTTGGGAAACAAGATGGATGTCAGCAGCTTCCAAAGGGGCTTTAAGGGGCTTAAAAATGTCATTTTGGATGTGTTTTACTTGTTGTATTACTTTTTGTTTTTCAGCTTCATCATTTGCGTCCATCCATGCCTCATTTAGTTCCATCATTTCCATTAAAAAATCAGGGCTAAGTGCATATTTTTCTTCAGATTCTATGAGTCCTAAAATTTCTAAAACATATGGAAGCACTTTTTCTGGATGGCTTAAAATGGAGAAACCTTTATTTGCTAAGGCCGATTTTTCAAGAGCCAACTCCTGCTCTTCGGGGCTTGCTTGGGCAAACTTATCGGGATGAGAGGCTCTTTGAATATCCATAAAAGCTTGTCGCAATTTTATAGTATCTATTTTAAAGCCAATAGGTAAATCAAACAATTCAAAATAGTTCATTCCAATAGGAGTTATTAGGTGTAAAATTACCAAAATACCGGGTATTCAATTTATTAAAAAAGGAAAAGTCCTTATACTTGCTTATAAAAACAAGTAATAATCCTTGAGTAATTCTACAAAGGAACTTTGGTATTGATTTTCAGCATCCTTGATGACCATTTTTTCCCGTGTAATTTGGTTTGGTTTAGTTTTGGAGAATTGTAAAAAAGATCGGAAGGGGAGATGTTTTGAATTGTGATAAATTAAAATTTCGGTAGCTAAAAATAAACCATTGCTTGTTGCTAATTTTTGCATGGTATAGGCACGAAGTGTAGGCACTATAACAAAAAAATGTCCATGATCGTTTAAAAGACTACCCACACTTTCCACTAAAGTTGCCCAAGGTAATTGAGTGCTATGCGCTGCAGTGTTTTTGTTTTCATTAGGAGACTTTAAATCACCTTCAAAAAAAGGGGGATTTGAAATAATTAAATCAAATCTAGTTTGGGAAAATTGACTGGTATAATCCTGTAAGGACTCATGGCGCACATGTAACCTTTCATTCCAGGGACTTAATATAAAATTATAGTTAGCCTCTTCTGCAGCTTGTGGTTCAATTTCTAGTGCAGTGATGGTACAAGTTGCTGCTGTTTTTTGAGCTAACATTAAACTTAAAATTCCTGTACCTGTTCCTATATCTAAAATGGAAGTTGCATTTTTGTTAGTTTCTGAATGTGCAACCCATGCTCCAAATAAACATGCATCAGTACACACTTTCATTGAAGTATGTTGCTGATGCACAATAAACTGTTTACATTGAAAATAGGGATTCGACACTATTCAGAAGTTAAACCTGCGCTTAAGTATTCTGCATTTAATCGAGCTATATTTGAAATTGATATTTCTTTAGGGCAAGTAGCTTCGCAAGCTCCAGTATTAGTGCAGGCTCCAAATCCTTCCTTATCCATTTGAGCTACCATATTTAAAACACGTGACTTGCGCTCAGGAGCTCCTTGTGGTAATAATGCTAAGTGTGATACTTTCGCACTTAAAAACAACATTGCCGAACTATTTTTACAAGCAGCTACACAAGCACCACATCCAATACACATTGCTGCTGCAAAAGCATCGTCAGCTTTTGCTTTTTCAATAGGTAAGCTGTTTCCATCCACCGCATTTCCTGTATTTACACTAATATATCCACCTGCTTGAATGATTCTATCAAATGAACTTCTGTCTACTACTAAATCTTTTACAATTGGAAATGCATTTGCTCTCCATGGCTCAATGACAATGGTATCGCCATCCTTAAATGCACGCATATGCAATTGACAAGTGGTATTTGCTTCCCATGGACCATGTGGCTTGCCATTAATATATAATGAACACATACCGCAAATACCTTCGCGACAATCATGATCAAATGCAACTGGTTCTCCGCCTTCTCTTATTAATTGTTCATTTAAAATGTCTAACATTTCTAAAAAAGACATTTCATCTGAAATTCCTTCTACATTATAAGTAACAAATGCACCAGCAGTTTGTGCATTTTTTTGACGCCAAACTTTTAATTTTAAATTCATTGTATTTTGTGACATATCTTAAATATTATTCAGGTAAATAGTAGGGTTGCTTTATTTATAGTTACGTTGACTTGGTTTGATGACATCGTATTTTAATTCCTCTTTATGTAGTGTCCAATCATGTTCGCCTTTGTTTTCCCAAGCTGCAACATACATATAGTTTTCATCGTCTCTTAAAGCTTCTCCTTCTGGAGTTTGGTATTCTTCTCTAAAGTGTCCACCACAGCTTTCGTTACGATTTAAAGCATCTATACACATTAATTCTCCTAATTCAATAAAGTCGGCTACGCGATTGGCTTTATCTAATTCAGGATTAAATTCATTGATTTCTCCTGGGATGCGAACGTCACTCCAAAATTCTTTTTTCAATGCTTGCACTTCTGCAATGGCTTGTTTTAAACCTTCGGCGCTTCTTGCCATACCGCATTTATCCCAAATAATTTTACCTAAACGTTTGTGAAAACTTTCTACGGTTTGTGTACCATTAATATTTTTCAAGGACTTAATGCGATCTGCAACTTTTTGTGCAGCTTCTTCAAATGCAGGATGTGATGTAGGAATGGATGCGCTATAAATTTCATCCGCTAAATTATTTCCAACTGTATAAGGAGCCACAAAATAACCATCGGCTAATCCTTGCATTAATGCACTTGCTCCTAATCGATTGGCACCATGATCACTAAAGTTAGCTTCTCCTAATGCATATAATCCTGGAACTGTAGTTTGTAATTCATAATCTACCCATAAACCACCCATGGTATAATGCACAGCAGGATAAATACGCATAGGTACTTCATAAGGATTTTCTCCGGTGATTTTAGCATACATATCAAATAGGTTGCCATATTTTTCTTTCACCACTTCCTTTCCTAATGCAATTATTTGTTCATGACTAACGTCTTTCAAGCCTTGCTTGCTCACTTCAATTTTACCATATCTTTCAATCGCAGCAGCATAATCTAAATAAACTGCTTGCTTACTTGTTCCAACTCCATAACCTGCATCGCATCTTTCCTTCGCAGCTCTTGAAGCAACGTCACGAGGAACTAAGTTTCCAAAAGCAGGGTAGCGGCGCTCTAAATAATAATCTCTATCTTCTTCAGGAATATCATTTGCTTTTCTTGTTTCTCCTAAATTTTTAGGC
>JAFMJX010000131.1 GCA_017853235.1 Chitinophagaceae bacterium
ATAAAAAATTGTTTGATGTTTTAAACAAACATAAAGCGAATGAGAAATTCTTATATGTATGTAGCGAAAATCAACAAGACAATGATATAGTAAATTGGTTAAAAGATCATAGTTGTCAATTTGAATTAGCATACATGTATCGTTGCGTGAGCAGTGATATTTCTGCCTTATTAAAGGAACATAGCTTTGATATTATTTGTTTGTTTACTCCTAGCGGTTTGCGTAGTTTATATGACAACCAACCTAACTTCAAACAAAATGGAACCATTATTGGCGCTTTTGGATCCAACACATGCAAAGCTGTAGAAGATGCTGGATTAACTTTACATATTAAAGTGCCAAGTCCTCAAGTTACAAGTATGTTTTCGGGCTTAGATCAATATTTGGCACAACAATCAAAGAAGAAGTAATTGGGATGGAATATTTTTAACACCTCCTTTTTCTATGTCTTCAAATCTATCTTCTTCACCTAATTTAAACCTCCCTGCTTTATCTAATAATTTAAGTAAGGAAACGAGTCCTTATTTATTGCAGCATGCACATAATCCAGTGCATTGGCAAGCTTGGTCTAACGAAATTTTTACATTAGCACAACAGCATAACAAACCCATTTTATTAAGTATTGGATATGCTGCTTGTCATTGGTGTCATGTGATGGAACGTGAAAGTTTTGAACAAGAAGAAGTGGGAGCCTATATGAATGCTCATTTTATAAATGTAAAAGTGGATAGAGAAGAGCGGCCCGATGTAGATCATATTTATATGGATGCACTTCAAGCGATGACCGGTTCTGGGGGATGGCCATTAAATATTTTTTTATTACCTGATGGGAAGCCGTTTTATGGCGGTACTTATTTTCCTCCCATTAAAATGCCACAAAGAGCTTCTTGGATGGAGGTGTTGAGAGGTGTGAAAGAAGCATATGAAAATAATATTGATCAATTACAACAACAAGCAAATCAGCTCACGCAACATATTGTAGGAACTAATATGGTGGCAAAAAATTTCACACAGGATACCAATGAAGTAATAGCCACCAAGGATGAAGTGGCACTTCTGGCTCAAAGAATTTTACAGTCAGCGGATACACAGTGGGGAGGTTTTGGGAATGCTCCCAAATTTCCACAAACTTTTTGTTTGCAAATGTTACTGCGCAATTATGCCATTCATAAGGATGATGCTAGTGTGGTACATGCGATTCGATCTATTGATAAAATGATTCAAGGGGGTATTTATGATCATGTTGGAGGTGGTTTTTCAAGATACAGTACAGATGCGCAATGGCAGGCTCCTCATTTTGAAAAAATGTTGTACGACAATGCATTACTATTAGGAATACTTTCCGAAGCTTATCAAATCACACATAAAGAGATTTATCGAAAAGTGATAGATCAAACATTCGATTTTTTACAAAGAGAACTTTTTAATGGTGAAGGAGCCTATTATGCAGCTTTAGATGCAGATAGTGAAGGAGTGGAAGGAAAATTTTATACATGGTCTTACGAGGAAATAAAAAACAGTATACCATTTGATCATGACTTTTTAACCACTTTTTGTACTTATTATCAAGTTTCTAAAGAGGGTAATTGGGAGCATACCAATATTTTATGGACACAAGATGAAATAGAAAAAGGATTTTCCGAAAAGTGGGTAGAAGCAAAAAATTATTTATTAGCACAAAGATCTCTAAGAATTAGGCCTGCATTGGATCATAAGATAATTTTAAGTTGGAATAATTTGATGATTTCCGCTTTATGCAAATGTTACGCAGCATTGGGAAATGAAAATTATAAAAACAGAGCTATTGAAAATATGCACTGGATTGAAAATAATTTTATGGACCATTCGGCTTCTTATTTGTTTCATGCCAATACCAATGGCGATAAAAAAATTGTAGCTTTTTTAGATGATTATGCAAGTTTAATTAAAGCTTATATTGACTTGCAAGAAATCACTGGCGACCTTTCTTATTTACACAAGGCCAAAAAATGGGTAGGGTATGTATTAGAAAATTTTATAGATGAAGAGCTTACTTTTTTTTACTACACACCCAAATATCAAACTGATATTATTGTTCGAAAAAAAGAAACTTATGATGGCGCTCAACCAAGTGGCAATGCAATGATGTGTTGGAATTTAAATTACCTAGGAAACATTTTTCAACAATCAACTTGGACTACGCAAGCACAAAAAATGATTTCATTGATGCGTAAAATGATACTACAATACCCTAGTTCTTTTGCATTTTGGGGACAAAGTTTTGCTCATATGGCAATGGATCAAAAGGAGCTTGTTGGGGTTGGTCCGCATTGCGAGGACTATCGAAAACAGGTTTTAGCCCCCTTTTTACCCTTTAAAAGCATCATTTTGACACCTCAAGAAGAAGCAACTATATTAAGTACAAAAGGAAGATATAGTATTGATAATCAATATTATATATGCAATAACAATACTTGTTTGCCCCCTATTAGCCAATTGTCTGATATTTTAGCATTAATCTAACAAGTAAAGTATTAATTTGCAGATACTATAATGTTGTTGACTATCAAACTATTCCATAGGAATTGGGGGTATTTTTTTCAATTTTATGGTGTAATTTAATGGTGTAAAATAAACATGATTAAGATCATTTTTAGTAGGGTTAAAATTTGATTATGATAAAAAATTTAGGAATAGCAAGATTTAAGTTTCCATTTTTAATGTTAACGGTATTATTGGCTTGCGTATTTATTCAAGCAAGAAAGCCTAGAAAAGCAGTTTGGAGACCTGATCCCAATATGGTGGAAATCAAAGGAGGTGCTTTTTATTTAGGAGCCAGTGATGAAGAAGTGGATATGGCAATGATTAACCGAAAAAAATTAGTTTCTGTACCTGCATTTTGGATGGATCGTACCGAAATTACCAATGAACAATATCGTCGTTTTGTAAATTATGTTCGTGATTCATTATGTTATTTGGCTTTATATGCAGGTGGCATCAATCAATCAGAAGACACCATGATCAAAGTAGATTGGGCAAAGGTGAGACGTATCAATTATGGCAGCAAAGCAGTCATTGAAAAATTAAATGAACTTTTGTTATCTCCAGACAATCGTATTCAAGGTAGAATTGAAATTGATCCCAATAAATTAATTTATAAAAGTATTTATGTTGATTTAAAAGCTGCAGCTCGTGCTTCTAAAGGATTGGAACAACCTATTGGAAAATATGTCGTGACACAAAATCAACCTGTATATCCTGATACTTTAGTTTGGATGCGTGACTATTCATATTCTTACAACGAACCACAAACCAGATTATATTTTTCACATCGTTCTTACAATGATTATCCAGCAGTTGGAATTACTTGGAAACAAGCCACTGCCTTTTGTCGTTGGAGAACTAATAACAGCGATTATTATGCAGGTCGACCTGGTCGAGCGGACTTAAAAATTGATGGAATTTATAGACTACCTACAGAAGCAGAATGGGAATATGCTGCTCGAGGTGGATTACAAACCAATGTTATGTATCCGTGGGGTAGCCCCAATACACGCACTAAACAAGGTTGGTTGTTAGCCAATTTTAAACCTGGACGTGGTGATTATTTTGGTGGTAATCCAAGTAAGGATAACATTTATACCATGAAAGTAGAAAGTTATCCTTTGAATGGATATGGACTTGCTGATATGGCAGGGAATGCTGCAGAGTGGACTAGTTCGGTATTTTACGAAGGTGGATATAATTTTATTGGAGATATGAGTCCCGATTTACAATTCAACGCAAAGGACAGCGATCCAGTTTCTATGAAACGTAAAGTGATTCGTGGTGGCTCATGGAAAGATATCGCATACAATTGTCAAGTAAGTACGCGTAATTATGAATATCAAGATACCGCTAAATCTTATATTGGATTTAGATGTGCATTATCTATGACCCCTAAGACAAGATAATCTTTATCAAAATTTATAAAATCCTGGTCATTTATTATCTACTGAATTAAATTAAAACATTTTTACATACTCATTTTTAAACCTACAAAACAGAATAATGGCAAATTCCATTTCACCCAGAACCAACAAAATTGTTAACGTAGTTATTTCGCTAGGAGCTGCAGTAGTTATTATTGGAGCCCTTGCAAAAATTATTCACTTATCATGGGCTGATTATGCATTGATCGTGGGGTTAACCACAGAAGCTGGCATTTTCGTGATATACGCTTTTTTACCACCTCCAGAAATCGGAGGAGTGTCTTCTGATTCTAATAATGGAATGACAGATGCTGTGCTAGCAAAATTAGAAGCTGCTAAAATTGATCAAGCTGCTTTCGATAAATTAAGTAACAGTTTTCAACGCTTAAACGATACTGCTATGTACTTGGGTGACTTAGCGGATATGTCTAAAGCAAGTAAGGATTTTTCTTCCAATACAGCAGCTGCTGCCGCATCTTTGGGTTCCATTAAAGATGCAGTAAGTGGTGTAGCTTCCAATTTAGGAAGTTTTTCAACTGCAACAGAATCTGTAAAAGGATTAGATACACAATTTCAAATGATGAGCAAATCAATGGAAGCAATGAATCAATATTATAGTAAGTTAACAGAAGCTTCTTCAGCAATGTCTAGTTCGGCACAAGATGCAGTAAGAGCCAAGGAGCAAATTGCACTTTTAGCTGATAACTTAACTAAGTTGAATCAGATATATGGCAATATGATTTCTGCAATGCAAGGCCGCGCATAATATTTTAAAATTTCATCCACTAAAAAAAAATTAGTATACATGTCGTTACCTAAAGAGCCTAGGCAGAAAATGATCAACATCATGTACTTGGTGTTGACAGCGCTTTTGGCATTAAATGTATCCAGCGAAATTTTAAACGCGTTTAAGACAATCGATCAAAGTTTGACAAATGCGAATGGCATTATTCAAAGAAAAAATGATGATATACTTAAGTCCTTACAAAAAAAATTAGCGGATCCTAAAACTGCTGAAAAGGCTGCAATTTGGGCGCCTAAAGCAGATAAAGCACATGCGATAGCAGATGCACTTTATACCTATGTTGAATCTTTAAAACATGAATTAAAAGTTGAATCTAGATTAAAAAACGAGAATGGGAAAGAAGTATTTAATGAAGATGATTTAGAAGCCTCTACTCGTTTATTTACAAAGCCTGATGCTTCTGGAAAATCAAAAGGACAGGATTTGTTATCCAGGCTTACTCAGTTTAAAAAAGATTTAGGAGATATTGATCCTTCTATTGCAAAAGAAATTCTACCTAATTTACCATTG
>JAFMJX010000132.1 GCA_017853235.1 Chitinophagaceae bacterium
CTTGCGTTACTGCGGTATGGATATTTGCCAATCGGTCGCCCATATTACCGCCTATCAATAGGTACACTTTATTCATACAAGGATTATAAAAGTAGCTCAAATATCCATAATTTTACAGCGTTACCCTATTTTAAGACACAGTATTTTGAGGGGGCTTCAAAATTTAATGATATCCTTACATGAAAAGTTTTTTTAAGTCTTTTTTTGCATCTCTTTTGGCCTTAGTGGTATTTAGTTTTCTAGGCTTTTTTATTATCGTTGGAATCGCTGCTGCATTTTCATCCGACGAGAAAACAACGATTAAGGAAAATTCGGTTTTAGTCATCGATGCAAGTGAAACTTTTCCGGAGAAAAGTAAAAATGATCCCTTTAGTGAATTGCTCAGCAAAAAAAATGGAAAAATCCCAAGTTTGTCAGAACTTATTGGCTTAATTCATAATGCCAAAAAAGATTCTACTATAAAAGGAATCTTTATTAAATGTGCTCAAAATCCAAATGGATATGCTGCGACCGAAGAAATAAGAAAAGCAATCATTGATTTTAAAAAGTCTAAGAAGTTTGTAATCGCATATGGGGAAACCATCACTCAAAAAGGGTATATGATGGGTAATGTGGCAGATCAAATATTTACACATCCTCAAGGTGGATTAGAATGGAATGGGTTTAGTTATGAGACGCTATTTTTAAAAGGGTTGTTAGACAAATTGGAAATTCAACCTCAGGTTTTTTATGCTGGCAAATTTAAGAGTGCTACAGAGCCATTCAGATATACTCAAATGTCAGAAGCAAATAAATTACAGACCAGTGTTTGGCTTAACTCCATTTATAATAGTTTTCTTCAAGGTACAGCAGACCAAAGAGGATTGCAAGTGGAGACTTTAAAAGCAATTGCTAATGAGGGAAAAGTACAAAGAGCAAATGATGCTGTACAATTCAAATTAGTAGATGGTTTATTATATGATGATCAGTTAAAAAAAATAATCAGTAAAAAAGTAAATCATTCAGAAAAAGGAGATATTTCATTTGTATCTATTAATGAATACGCTAGCGCGGTGGCATTAAGAGGTTCTGGCTCGGGTAAAATTGCAGTAGTATATGCAGATGGAGATGTTGTCATGGGTAAAAATGAAAAAGAATCTATAGCAAGCGATGATTACCGCATCTTATTACAAAAAATAAGAAACGATAAATCTATTGATGCGGTGGTGATAAGAGTCAATTCACCAGGGGGCAGTTCCTTAGCAAGTGATATTATTTGGCGAGAAATAGATTTATTGAAAAAAGAAAAACCAGTGGTAGTAAGTATGGGTGACCTTGCAGCCTCAGGTGGTTATTATATTGCATGCGGCGCAGATTCTATTTTTGCAAATGCCAATACTATTACGGGATCCATTGGGGTATTTTCCATCATACCCAATGTCACCAATTTTATGAAAAATAAATTGGGAATTACTTTTGACAGAGTTAAAACAGGTAGTTATGCCGATGCTCCTTCTGCTACCAGACAATTAACCACCATGGAACAAAATTTTCTTCAGTCTGGAGTGGATTCGGTTTATCATACTTTTAAATCGCGTGTTGCTGCAGGAAGAAAGAAGAATATAGACTATATTGATTCTATTGCGCAAGGTCGGGTTTGGACTGGTTCGGATGCTATTAAAGTGGGTCTTGTTGATAAAATTGGAACCTTGGAAGATGCGATTCAATCGGCGGCGAGAATGGCGCATGTAAAAGGGTATAGTTTGAAATCATTCCCAGAAAGTAAATCATTTATTGATGATTTTATTGAAGGCTATAAAAATGAAGTCAAAGTGAAGTCTATACAACAAGAAATTGGTTTGGAACAATGGCAAATGCTGCAGCAAATGAAATCCATTAAGCAAATGATGGGTCATACCCAAACTCGATTGCCTATCTTTGAGGTAAATCATCCATAAGCTATGTCGTCCTATAGTCAATTAAAAGCTTTATTTGCAATCACTAAGGCAAGTCTAAAGTCTACTTTCAGAAGTCCTTCTGCAGTTATTTTTAGCATCGCATTTCCATTAATTTTTATTTTAGTATTTGGTTTTTTAAGCAGCGGAGGAAATGTTAATGTGAATGTTGCCATGGATGCTCATTCAGATACTTTAAATCCTATTTATACTTCTATTAAAAATATTTCAGGGTTAAAATTCATACAAGGCGATAGTAATAAAATACAAAGTGAACTTTCCAAAGGACGCATTACTGCATTGATAAGAATTAAAGCTACCCAAAATCTGGCCATGCCATTTAGCATTGATTTGGTGAGTTCAGAAGCAGCGAATCCACAAAATGTTCAATTAGTTAAATCTATTTTAAATGCGGTGATTGGTAAAATCAATGCCGTAAAATTTGCTGGAGCGCCTACCATCGCAGTAGTGAATAATACCGTAACTAAAGTTCCAGGAAGAATTTATCGAGCCATTGATTTTATTTTACCAGGTCAACTTGGTTTTTCATTATTAAGTGCTGGTGTATTTGGAGTTGCTTTCTTGTTTTTCAATCTTAGACAGCAATTGGTACTCAAACGTTTTTATGCAACACCCATTCGCCGACTATATATTATTTTAGGGGAAGCCTTGAGTAGAGTTATATTTCAGTTAATCACAGCAATCATCATTATTGGAATTGGACATTTTGCATTTCATTTTACTTTAGTACATGGATGGGTTACTTTTGTATCTATTCTTGTGTTAAGTTTTATTGCACTTATTTTATTTATGGGTTTTGGATTTATAGTAAGTGGAGTTGCTAAAAATGAAAGTACCATTCCACCTTTTGCCAACTTATTTACTTTACCTCAGTTTTTATTAGCTGGTACTTTTTTCCCTATCGATAACTTTCCTACCTGGTTACAACCAATTTGTAATATACTCCCCTTGACACATTTTAATAATGCGATGCGTAATATTTCTTTTGAAGGAAATAGTTTAATGGATGCATGGGGGGACATCTCCATTTTATTTATTTGGATTATTGTTGTATATGGTATTGCATATAAAACTTTTAAATGGGAGTAATGAAGTTGGTAAAATTATTTCTTATTAGTGTGTTGGTTTTGGCAGCAATTATAACTGCAATTTCAACTTTATTTCCATCCACAGTAGTGGTGTCTAGGGCGATAGAGGTAAATGCCCCGCCGGATAAAATTGCTTATTATATTGCCGATTTAAATCATTGGAATGAATGGATGACCGAGTGGAAAGAAAACAAAGTAGTTTTCAATCAAGACACTGCATACATTGGTACCCAAAAAATACATATTGCGCAAAAAACCGATTCTAGTGTTCGTATCAATTGGATTGCTACGGGTCAATCACCATACATTGCAACCATAGAATGGTTGCCTTTGCAAGAAGGTACATATGTGATTCATTGGTCCTTTGAACAACATGTAAAATGGTATCCTTGGGAGAAATTCCAAACCTTATTAAATGAAAAATTATTAGGAGGTAAAATGGAATTAGAATTGCAACATTTACAAGCGGTGATCCATTAACCATTGTATATTTCTTTTCATCCCTTTTAGCTTCGTTCTTAATAATGGCGATTTTTTAAATCTAGCTTTAAAGGTGGTTTCTTCCATTTGCATCCATTCGTTTTTAGTTAATTGCAATAATCCTTCTAATGGCTTGAAATGGCTTTCCTGATGTGCTTTGCTAAATCTATTCCAGGGACAAACATCTTGACATATATCACACCCAAATGCCCAGTTTTCCAAAGAGCTATGATTGGATAATGTCGCTTCCATTTTTTTTAATTCAATAGTATAGTAACTAATACAATGATTTCCTTGAATGGTTTTATTAGGAAGGATGGCTTGTGTAGGGCAAGCATCTACACATTTAGTACAAGTCCCACAATAATCTTGGGGAAGGGGGTTGTCATATGCTAATTCAATATCTACAATTAAGGTGGCGATGAAAAAAAAGGAGCCTGCTTGAGGTCGAATTAAATTTCCGTTTTTCCCAATCCATCCTGCTCCAGATAGCTGAGCCCAAGATCTTTCTAAAACAGGAGCAGAATCTACAAAACCTCTGCCTTCTATTTTCCCAATTTTTTGACGCATCTCATCTAAAAAAGCATGCAATTGATTTCTAATTACTTCATGATAATCCTCTCCCCAAGCATACTTCGCAATTTTTGGAATATCGTTGTTGATTTTTTGTGAATCTTGTTTTATTGGTACTTCAGTATTTGTCGGAAAATAATTTTTTAAAAAAGTGATGACCGATTGAGCACCTGGTACTAATTTTCGAGGATCTACTCTTAAGTCAAAATGATTTTCCATATAAGACATGTCTCCTTGAAAACCTTTTTGAAGCCAATCTTCTAATCGTTTAGCATCTTGAGTTAATTCTTGCGCTTTCGCAATGCCACAATAATCAAATCCATATTGCTGCGCTAAGGATTTAATCCATACAGTATTTGAAGTAGGGTTCAATCTTCCAAATGCATTTGATGAAAAAATCGGTGTGCAATAGGAGCAATTAAAACGCCAATATTAGTGATGAACACGACGCCACTAAATAAGGCATAAAAGGAAGAAAATATTTTACCCCAAAAAGTTTCAATAGTAACAACAGGCCCCATACCACCTAAAATCATAGAGGCATTGTGTAAGGAATCAATCCAACTCATAGGACCTAGAAATTTATAGCCAATGATGCCTATTGCTAAACAAAAAGATAAAATGAGAACAGTCCATAAAAAGTTTGTAAAGACTCTTTTATAAAAAACTTTTTTTTCGGCAAGCGGCTCACTTTTATGCTCATAAATAGTCCTGAACAATTGAGGTCGTTTGGCATGTTGCATAATGGTGATGGTTTCATGTAAAATTAGCAGAAAAACCTTTTTGTAACTGACTTTAGTTCCGTTTTTATCAGTTTTTTAAGACATAATTACTGAATTGCAAGGGTGGTGGCAAATTTGAGGTAATTAGGATGTACTAAAACAATTTGTATGAATTTGAATCAATATACTATCAAGGCCCAAGAAGCCATTCAATCTGCACAACAATTGGCATACAATAACCAACATGCCATGATTGAAACAGCACATTTATTAAAAGCAATTTTACTAGAGAAGGAAAGCCCTACATCATTTTTATTGAAAAAAAATAATGTTAATCCTGTTGTAGTATCACAAAAAAACGAAGACCTCCTTAAAGGTTTG
>JAFMJX010000133.1 GCA_017853235.1 Chitinophagaceae bacterium
GATATAGTGAATATCAAAATATTGGTCCTGGAGCACATCCTGCTAAAAGAGTATATTGGTCTAAACAACTTACTGATGAACAAGCAAACGACTTTATGAATTCAAAAATTTTGGGAGCATGGCAGCCAAGCAAAAAATAAAAAATATATTTTCCGTTTTAGGCATATTGGCTTTTTCTTTTTGTAACACTACTGCACAAACTTATACCAATCCAATTTTACATGAAGATTATAGCGATCCAGATGCCATAAGAGTGGGCAATGAATTTTACATGGTAGCTTCTAGTTTTAATCATACTCCAGGCTTACCCATATTAAAGTCAAGTGATTTAGTGCATTGGCAATTAATTGGGCATGCATTAAAAAATAATGATCCAATGGATTATTACAAAAAAGTGCAACATGGTGCAGGAGTATGGGCTCCCAGTATTCGATTTCATCAAGGAAAATATTATATATACTATCCTGATCCTGATTTTGGAATTTATCAAATTAGTGCAAAACAAATCTTGGGGGAATGGTCAAAGCCAGTGCTTGTTATACCTGGCAAAGGTTTGATTGATCCTTGTCCATTATGGGATAAAAACGGCAAGGTATATTTAGTGCACGCCTTTGCTGGAAGTAGAGCAGGTATTAAAAGTGTATTGGCCATAAAAGAATTGAATCAAGATGGAACAAAAGTGATAGATGAAGGCAAACTTATTTATGATGGACATACTATAGATCCAACAATAGAAGGACCTAAAATTTATCAGCGAAATGGTTGGTATTATATTTTTGCCCCCGCTGGAGGAGTATCTACTGGTTGGCAAACTGTGCTAAGATCCAAGCAAATTTATGGCCCTTATGAAAGAAAAAAAGTGATGGATCAAGGTAATACTAATATTAATGGTCCGCATCAGGGCGCATGGGTGCAAACCAATACTGGAGAAGATTGGTTCCTTCACTTTCAAGACAAAGGGGCTTATGGTAGAATTGTTCATTTGCAACCCATGCAATGGAAGAATGATTGGCCTGTCATTGGGGAAGATAAGGATGGCGATGGAGTGGGAGAACCTGTTGCAACTTATCATATGCCTACCATGTTAAAACAAAGGAGTCAAAATTTTAGTAAAACAAATTTGAAAGAAGTTCATTCTGGAAAAGATTTAAACTATCAGTGGAATGCAAATGAAAATGTGAATTGGCGTTTCCCTTTACTTGATCAATTTAGATTTTATGCAATTCCATTATTGGATAGCAGTAAAAATTTATGGAATTTTCCTGCTTTATATTTAAGAAAATTACCTGCTGAATCATTTACAGTTATTACACAATTAAAAATGAATAGTTTACAAGTAGGTGAACGTGCTGGCTTTATTTTATTTGGCAAATCCTATGCAAGTATTGAATTAATGCATGAAACAAATGAAATGGTATTAAATTATGTGGAATGTTTGAATGCAGATAAAAATAATCCTGAAAAAAAAGAAATAGTTCTAAAAAATGCACCTACACTTATTTACCTAAAAATGCAAATGAGTCAAGGTGCAATGGCTCAATTTAGCTATAGTTTAAACGGGTTGAATTATATCAATTTACCACATGTTTTCAAAGCGGTTCCTGGAGTATGGGTAGGTGCTAAAATGGGATTTTATTGTAACTCTAATAAGTCAACCAATGATGCAGGTTTTATGGAAATAAATTCAGTCACAATTCAAAAATAATTTTTATGAAAAAATATTTTATTGCATTTTTTTGTCTTTTATCTTTTTCAACTTTACAAGCACAATCTAAAAAAGAAAAATCGGTTGAACGGGCAGTCCAACATTTAACAGCTGCTATGATTTCCGGTGAAAGAACTGCATTGGAAGCAATTGCATCTGAGCATTTAAGTTATGGACATTCTGGCGGACACGTAGAAGGTAAAGCCGAGTTTGTTGAAAAAATTGCAAGTGGTAAATCTGATTTCGTCACAATTAATATTTCTGAACAAACCATTGACATAGTGGGTAAAACGGCAATTGTGAGACATCTTTTTGATGGCACTACAAATGATGGAGGAAAACCAGGAACTGTGAAATTAAAAATACTTTTGATTTTTGAAAAACAAGGCAAAGATTGGAAGTTGTTGGCGAGACAAGCCGTTAAGGCTTAGTTTTTTTAGCTGATGATGCTCGTTGATATAACTCAGTAGGTAAAATCACTTCTTCAAAAGTACTTGTGGGCCTTTTGCTTTCAATCATTTTGATAAGTAATTCAGCTGCAATTCTTCCCATTTCAGCCGCTGGTTGCTTTACCACCGATAAAGAGGGGGTCAATAAATCCGTCAAGTCTAAATTACTAAATCCTAAAAGTGCAATTTTTGCTGGGATTTTAATTTTTTTATCTTGGCAATAACGCATGATATTCGTGGTAATTTTATCTGAACAAGCCAAAATAGCATCAGGTTTATTTTTTTGCTTCATTAGTTTATCCATGATAGCTTCTACTTCTTCGTAAATTAAACCACTATGTAAACAATAATCAATTAAGGTTTCATCTATGCCTTGCTTTTTTTCAATTAGTGCGTCTTTATATCCAGCGACTCTTTCTTCCGTGATGGATAAATATGCAGAACTGGCGATACATGCAATTTTTTTATACCCATTTTTGATCAAATGTTGGGTAGCATCATATCCTCCTTTGTAATTATCTACCTTCACTTTATGCATATTTAAATGATCCACTACTCGATCAAAACTAACCAATGGCATACCTCTTAAATATAAATCATTGATTGTAGAAAAGTCAGATGTCCCGGCAGATACCGAAATTAAAATTCCATCCACACTTCTAGAAGCTAAATAATGTAAAGCTGATACTTCTCTTTCAAAATCCTCCTTACTTTGTGCAATAATTACATTGTATCCTTTTTCTTGAGCCACCGATTCTATTCCATTGATAGCTTGGGAAAAAAAGCTGTTGGCGATCTCACTTACAAGTACCCCAATGGAGCTGCTTCTCTTTTCCTTCAAACTAAGGGCAATGGGATTAGGGCGATAATTCATTTCTTTGGCGTAGGCTAAGACTCGATCCTTTGTTTCGGAGCTAATTTCATAGCTATCCCTAAGCGCTCTACTAACAGTAGAAGTGGATAAACCAAGGGCTTTGGCAATGTCTTTTATGGTAATGGCTTCGTACTTCATAATAGCCTAGGCTAAATGTACCTAAAAGTAATATTTTTTATGCTTAAATCCCGGTATCGTTTGCGTAAATTCATGTTTCTTTAGCCTATTTGATTGACTATTAGGTTGGTATAATTATTAAATTTATTGTTCTATGAAACGATTGATTTTTGCTACATTTTTTGCTTTTGTGTCATTGATGGTAGATGCACAAAAACAGCCCAATTTTAAAATACTTACGACATCTTTTAAAAAAGATACCGTAAATATTATTCGATTTGGAGCCATTTCTAATGGGCTCAATGTGAATACAATAGCTATCAATAATGCTATAAAGTTTATGCATGCTAAAGGAGGTGGAGTGGTTATGATTCCGGCAGGTGAATGGATCACCGGTCCTCTAGTGCTAAAGTCAAATGTTAATTTATACTTAGCAAAGGGCGCTTTGGTGGTGTTTACTTCCGATTTTGCTCAATATCCATTGGTAGTTTCTTCTTTTGAAGGTTCTAATGCAGCAAGATGTCAATCACCTATTACTGCGGAGAGTGAAGAAAATATTGCTATCACTGGTGCAGGTATCATGAATGGAAATGGAATTTATTGGAGACCTCTTAAAAAGGAAAAGCTATCCGAATCTGAGTGGAAAAATCATTTACAAAATTTTGGAGGCGCATTGACAGCAGATAAAAAAACTTGGTATCCTTCCAAAGCTGCGGTAGAGGCTGCAAAAAGTAAAGACATTGGAAAATTAGTAGATGGTAAAAAACTTTCTGATTTTGAAGGAATTAAGGATTTCTTACGACCCAACATGGTGCGTATTAGTAATTGTAAAAGAGTTTTAATAGAAGGGGTGACACTCGAAAATTCACCTGCATGGACAACAAATATTGTTACCAGTAGTCATGTCACAGAGAATGGCTTGAAAGTGAAAAATCCTTGGTGGGGTACCAATACTGATGCCATTGACTTAGAAAGTACAAGTAATGTATTATTGGAGAATTGTGTTTTTGATACTGGAGATGATGGAATTACTATTAAAAGTGGACGTGATGAAGAAGGTCGTAAAAGAGGAATGCCTACACAAAATGTGATTGTTAAAAATGTGACTGTGTACAGATCCCATGGTGGCTTTGTAGTAGGAAGTGAAATGAGTGGTGGGGTTAAAAATATTTATGTAAGCGATTGTAATTTTATTGGATCCGATATTGGTCTTCGCTTTAAAACATTAAGAGGAAGAGGGGGTATGGTTGAAAATATTTATGTCAATCATGTAAATATGAAAGACATTGTTGGCGAAGCAATATTGTTTGATATGTATTATTCGGCCACCGATCCTATTAAAATTAATGGCGAGCCTACCATTGTTCCAGTGATTGAAAAATTCCCAGTGACCGAAGCAACACCTCAATTTCAAAATTTTTATTTTGAAAATATTGTTTGTGATGGTGCAAGTAAAGCGGTTTTTGTAAGAGGCTTGCCGGAAATGAAAATTAAAAATGTTCAATTAAGTCATTTAAGTATGACTTCAAAAGAAGGAATACAATTGGAGGACGCAGACAGCATTTCCATTCAAGCATCCACCATTTTAACTCAGTCTAATAAACCTATTTTAACTTCTGTACGTTCTTCAAATATTCAAATTGACACCATTGCATTAAAAAAAAATCATCCAACACCTTCTAAATGGTTTGAAAAAATGTCGGCAGTTGCCATGCAAATTTGGCCTGACTCCTTCTCGGTAAAACCAGGAGGAAAAGCAAGATGGGCCTATGATCAGGGTGTTATTTTAAGAGGGATAGAAGGCGCTTGGAAACTTACAGGCGATGCTGATTATTTTAATTATATCCAACACAGTATGGATTATTATATACAAGAAGATGGCACTATATTAGATTATAAAGGAAGTGATTTTAATTTAGATCATTTAAATAATGGAAAATCACTTTTGTCATTGTATCAAATTACGGGTAAGGAAAAGTATAAGAAAGCCATACAACTTTTAAAAAATCAATTAGATCATCAACCTATGAATGAAGAGGGAGGA
>JAFMJX010000134.1 GCA_017853235.1 Chitinophagaceae bacterium
GCTCCTTTTGATTGTTTCCCTACAAAGGATGCAAAATTTGCCACTTGATCCTGTTTAACAAAAGTGCTTCCTTCCTTACTACTAGTGATGGTTTGCATGATTGCATTAGGCGCGAAAACTGCGTGAATGGCAGCAGAGTCTGCATTTCGCATGCCATCAAATAGTCTTTGTATGGTTAGTTTTACTGCTGTTTCTTCTGATTGTGCGTTCAACAGCCCCGTTAATATTAAAGTAGTCAACCCCAGCAATATTATTTTTTTCATATTGTTAAGATACAAGAGTTTTTGTTTTGTTAAGTCTTTAAAAGCTTAATCAATTAAAATTCAAGTATGATTCCAATAGTAGGCAGAAGTGTTCCATCATTATTATCTAATAATATTGGAATTGCATTTTTTCCATCTAGTTGCACGGGGTTACTATTTGTACTCAAAAACGCAGTATTGTCAGCTGTTCGTTTAAAGGTATAAAATGGAACTCCAGCACTTTTGGAGGAATAGAAATTAGTGATATCTAAGAATAAATCGAGTGTTGTGTTTCGGTAGTTCCATTTTTTATCAATGCGAAGATCTCCTGAATGAAATGCTGGTAGTCTTAAGGAGTTTATCGCATTGAAATTAAACACGCCTGTTCCTAAGGTTAAATAATTTAATTGACTCTGCTCTAAATTATAGGGGGTGTAAGGTGCCGCACCTTGATATCGAAATTTCAGACCAAGCTCCCAGTTACGTCCTAATTTATATCCAAGAGTTGTGCTAATTAGATGACGATTATCCCAGCTTGCAGGCGCATATTGTCCATTTGCTCCGGTAAATTCACTTTTGTAAAATGTGTAGCTAAGTACACCAAAGAATCGTTTAGTTAATTTTTGTTGCGCAAAAAATTCAATTCCCCAGACTCTGCCTTTTCCATCTTGTGTTACCGGTTCATTACCAACAGCCCCAAATTCGGTTCCCTTGTTTGCTAAACTAATCCCATCCGGAATACTGATAGGGTAGTTATTATATTTTTTATAGAAGCCTTCAATTGTAAAACGTGTGGTGCTAAAGGGTAAAAATTCAAATCCTCCCACCCAATGGGTGCTCTTGATATATTCGCCAGGATTTGTAAATCCATTCTGCCCTAAAAAGGCAAGTTGCGTATACGAAGGAAGTCGGTAATACAGTCCATAACTGGAGCTGATATTCCATTTGTCATTGATCGCATAGCTCACACTTACTCTAGGACTTAGTTGATTAAATAAATTGTTGTTGCCGTTTTTAGCTGTATTTGCATCGGCTCTTACTCCCAAACTAAGACCTAATCGGTTATTGAAAATTCTACGACCCACTTGCGCGAATGTTCCATAACGTAAAAAGTTCAATTCTCTGTTGTAGTTGAAAATTATTCCAGGCACTATAATGTTCCCCTGAGCATCTTTTACGGGTTGGCGAAAAACCTGAAAGAAGTTATTGTCAAAGTCTATAATCTGTGCTACTGCGCCAAAGCTCAATTTCCAATCTCCATATGTATTATTGACATCAAGCCGTAGTTTATTTTCTGTTTCGTTACTCTGAATACGAAAAGTACGTTCACTTTCCAACGGCTTATCATTATTTAAATATTTATCAGCTCTGTTATCTAATGTATTTCTACTAATTGAAAAATTTATAAAGCCTTTGTTTGTTAATCTTTTTAAGGTGGCACCAATTGTATACGACCATTGATTAATTCCTGGATTAGAATTAATCACATATAATTTTTCTGGTGTTGCTTCTCTGGGCGCCTCAAATTTAAATTCGTCAATGGCTCCAATGCCTAAAAATGTTAATGTAGTTTTTTTGTCAATCTTGGTTGTAGTCTTGAATTGAAAATCCCAATAATTTGGTCGAATTGGAAGATCTAACGCTTTGAACAATAATTGCAAATAGCTTCTTCTTGCAGAGGCTAGAAAAGTAGTTTTCTTCGATAATGGGCCATCAAAGGTGGCTGCTACTTCGGATGCACTCAATCGAAAGTTTCCTTGTACACGATTTGTATTTCCATTTTTTTGTTTGAATTGGAATACAGAACTCAAGGTATTATCATATCGTGCGTCAAATGCGGAAGTACTTAATCGTACATCTTCAATAAAGCTAACATTCAAAATACCCTGTGGTCCACCGCCACTGCCTTGCGTATTAAAGTGATTAATGATTGGCACTTCAATTCCATCTAAGTAAAAGACATTTTCACTAGGCGATCCGCCACGAATGATAATATCGTTACGAAAACTACCACCACCTATACCACCGCCAACACCTGGTAAGGATTGAATGACTTTGCTGATATCAAAATTTCCACCAGGATTAGCTTTGATATCCTCAGTGGTTAGTCGCTGAATACTAAGTGGACTTTCAATGGTAGCCACCTTTGCTGTATTTTTTCGGCTGCTTACCACAATCGTGCTCAATTGCTTTATCTCCGGCTCTAGCTCTACTTGTAAGCTGGTCTCATTTCCGCTTGTTAAAACAAGGTTACTTATCGTTTTGCTCTGATAGCCTACTGCAGAAAATGAAATAGAATAGCTACCTGGTTGAATACCTACAATACGAAAATTGCCTAATGAATCAGATATGCTCTTTTTTTCACCCGGCTTTACTTCAATTGTAATACCAGCTAGGGGTTGCTGATTATTTCGATTGACAATTGTACCCCCAATTGCACCGGTTACTTGCGCATGAATGTTAATAGCCCCTGCCAGTGCAGAAAATAGAACTAAAATGGAGTTTTTAAATTTTTGTTGCATATCTAAGCGCATAGGTAAAATTTACGTTCTATAAAAACACAGAAATTGGAAAATTGTTCAATAAACGAGCCATAACTTTATGGTTACAAAAGCCTTATTTTAAACGCAAAAGGAAAACTGTACTATGCCAGTTAAAACTCTTATCAAGAATATTAGTATCGTAAACGAAGGAAAAGTAGTCATAGCAGATCTTCTCATTGAAGATGATAAAATCAAACAAATCGGCAGTTTAAATGCTGACTCAACTACTTCAGTTATTGACGGGACGTCTAAATATCTCTTTCCTGGAATCATTGATGGTCAAGTGCATTTTCGAGAACCCGGACTGACACATAAGGGTGATATGTTTACAGAAAGTAAGGCCGCTGTTGCAGGTGGGGTTACTTCGTTTATTGATATGCCAAATACCTTGCCCAATGTTTTGACTCTTGCAATCTTGAATGAAAAGTATCAAATAGCAGCTCAAAAATCACTTGCCAACTTTGGATTTTTTTTAGGTGTCAATGCCGATAATCTAGATGAAGTGATCAAGCTGGATACCTCAGCGCTATTAGGGGTTTCAGATGATGGGCTTTATTTTACTAAAAAAGGCAATCTACTAGCTGATAATCCCGCAATAATGGAAAAATTGTTTGCTAATTGCAAATCAATTATCACCATTCACTCAGAAAAAGAAGCAATTATAGAAGAAAACGAAGAGTACTATCGGTCAAAATATGGTGATGATGTGCCCGTAGAGTTTCATCCAAAAATCAGAAGCGAGCAAGCTTGTTACGAAGCCACTAAACGCGCTATTGAGCTTGCCAATAAGTATCATGCACGATTGCATATTCTGCACTTATCAACAGAAGCGGAAACCCACTTATTCCGAAATGACATACCCTTAAAAGAAAAAAATATCACAACGGAAGTTTCGGTTCATCATCTTTGGTTCACAGATCAGGACTATCATCGTCTTGGAAAGTTAATCAAGTGGAACCCTGCTATCAAAACTGAAAAAGATAAAAAGGGATTATTAAAAGCATTGCTTGATGATCGTATTGATATCATTACAACAGATCATGCGCCTCATACACTAGATGAAAAACAAAGACCTTATTTTCAGTCGATGTCTGGAGCTCCAATAGTTCAACACTCTTTGAATATCATGCTCGAGTTTTATAAACAGGGACTTATATCGCTTGAAAAAATCGTAGAAAAAATGTGTCACAATCCTTCCATTCTTTATCGAATTGATAAAAGAGGATATATACGCGAAGGATATTATGCCGATCTGATTTTAGTAGACTTGGATAAAAGTTTCACCGTTGACAAAGAAAATATTTTATATAAATGCGGATGGTCTCCTTTAGAAGGAACAACATTTCACAGCAAAGTGACGCACACTTTTGTAAATGGCAATCTGGTATATAACAATGGAAATTTTAATGAAGCTCAAAAGGGGAGGGCGTTGGTAGTAGCTAAAAAATCCTCGTAGTAATTATCTTTTAAGTGCTTCTAAATTTTGAAGTGTATTTAAATAGTCTTGTAAAACACTGAGTCCAATTTTCGGCTCTTTATTATCAGGAATAGATAGCGGAGTTTCGTCTAAAAAATTAATAAGCTCAGGGTGATCTTTTTTTAATTGTTCAAGAAGTAGCATTATTTTCTCGTACAACTTGTGTTCGGTGTCCATATTTTTCATACAATATTTTTCTCTTCCCTAATTAAATTTTTCCAAGAATAAAATCCATCCCCGTTAAAAAATTGTATTATTAGCATAGCAAGTATTATTACAGCAAAAAGAAACTCACCCTGTTGAAAATTATTTGTCGATTTAAGTAATAATACGACTGCCCCAAGGATGATGGGTATTTGTAGTATTACGGCTAGCCTGGTATATAATCCAATTAATATAAAAAAGCCACCTGCTAAGTGTAGGTATGGAATTAAAAATTCAAGAAAAGAAAGTTTTTCAGGTGTGGTTGTTTCAGAAATTAGACTTTCGATCAATGCTTTGTCGCGCAAAAAAGTAATGCCTTTTGCGAAAAGCCCGATACCTAAAATTGCTCGAAAAATTAGCAGTATAACAATTTTTGATCGTTGTTCTTTTCTATTGAAATTAATTGTCTTCATATTTTAACAGCCATTAGCTCAATTTAATATTCTCTTCTTATTTAAAGGAATGATGAAAATCACTTAGAATAATTTATTTGGCTAAGTATAGAATTCAATTCCGCTTTACATCCGTATATTTAAATACTAAAAATATTCAAATGAGAAATCGCTTTCTTGTTTCACTACTTGTTATAATGACTTTGATCTCGCAAGCACAGGATACGCTTCCGATTTACTATAAGCTTGCTGAAATAGCTGTGATTGAACAGAAGGTGATGA
>JAFMJX010000135.1 GCA_017853235.1 Chitinophagaceae bacterium
GATTTACTAATTTTTCTTCTACTGAAAAGTCTTTTACTGATGCCATAATTGTTATTTATTTAAGGTATCTTACCGGTTGGGTATTGACTCGAGATTCGAGGACGGCAAAGGTAGGGAATTTACCCGTTAAATAAGCAACAATTAGAGCAGGAACATATTGCTCGCTTTCTCCATGACCAATGTCGAGCATTAAAAATTGGGAATCGGCTTCAAAAAATTCATGGTATTTTAGGTCACTGGTGATAAAACAGTCCACCTTTTGTGCTTTGACAGAGGGTATTAAAAAACTTCCACTACCTCCACATAAAGCTATGGTTTTCAATCTTTTACCGGTAAAATGAGTATGTTTTACCAATTCTAAATTCAGCTTTTCTTTCACCCATTTTACAAAATCTTGTTCCTCTGTCTCCAAAGGCAACTCTCCTTTTAAACCGGAGCCTACTGGCATTCCTTTGGAGTCAAAAATACCTGGTTTGGGGTCTAAAATTTGTCTATTTTCTAGGTGTAATTTGTCGGCGATGCTTTTATTCACCCCATCTATAATATTATCTAGGTTGGTATGAATGGCATACAAAGCGATCTTATTTTTGAGTGCTTTTATGGCAACACGTGTCACATAATGATTTGGTATAAATTGTTTGATTCCTTTAAAAACGATGGGGTGGTGGCTTACGATGAGATTACATCCTTTTTCTATTGCTTCCTCTAAGACAGCTTCGGTACAATCTAAGGAACACAAAATACCGGTACATTCCATTTGTGGATCGCCTATAATGAGCCCAGCATTGTCATAAGATTCTTGAAAAGAGAGTGGTGCCCAAGACTCTAATGCCGTTGTGATTGACTTTATTTGCATAGCTTAAAATTAATTAGAAAAATTAGCATTACATCAACCAAGGTCAAACAATTTCACCTATCTATTGTTATTCATTTTACACATGACACAAAAAATAAACATATTTTGGTTTAGACGTGATTTGCGTTGGGAGGATAATGTAGGCTTATTTCATGCATTAGAAAATAGTTTGCCAGTATTACCCATTTTTATCTTTGACACTCAAATTTTAGAAAAGCTTGAGGACAAAAAAGATCGAAGGGTGCATTTTATTCATACTGCCTTAGAAGCACTTCAAGAAAAAATAGCTGGGAAAGGCAAAACACTACTTGTATTAAAAGGGGATCCCATACAAGTTTGGAAAGATTTGATAAAAAAATACAGCATTCATTCAGTTTTCACAAATCATGATTACGAACCTTATGCGTTGGATCGGGATGAAACCATTAAAAACATTTTAGTAAAAAATAATATCTCTTTTAACACTTATAAGGATCAAGTTATTTTTGAAAAAGAAGAAGTCGTGAAAGAGGATGGAAGGCCTTATACTATTTATACTCCATATGCAAATAAATGGCGAGCTCATTGGATGAATCATACTCCAAAATTACATCCTTCCGAAAAAAAGTTAGATCAATTGTGGTCACAAAAAGTGGTGCCCATTCCCAGTTTGAAAGATATTGGTTTTGAAATAACAGATGTACAAATTCCTCCCATAGCGCCTCAAGAATCTACAATCAAAAAATATACCGATCAACGAAATTTCCCTGCTATAAAAGGAGGAACAACTCATTTGAGTGTTCATCTTAGATTTGGAACTATCTCTATAAGAAAACTAGCATTGTCTAGCCAAGCTTTAAATAGTACTTTTTTTAATGAACTCATTTGGCGAGATTTTTACCACATGATATTATGGCATTTTCCGCAAGTAGGTAAAGGAAAGTCCTTCAAACCTAAATATGATTTTATTAAATGGAGAAATAATGAAAAGGAATTTAAAGCTTGGTGTGAAGGAAGAACAGGATATCCAATAGTTGATGCAGGCATGCGCGAACTTAATGCGACCGGTTTTATGCATAATAGGGTAAGAATGATTGTCGCAAGTTTTTTAACCAAACATTTGTTGATTGATTGGAGATGGGGCGAGGCTTATTTTGCCCAAAAACTGTTAGATTATGACTTAGCTGCAAATAACGGAGGTTGGCAATGGGCAAGTGGCAGTGGCTGTGATGCAGCACCTTACTTTAGAGTGTTTAATCCACGTTTACAAACTGAAAAATTTGACAAGGATTTAAAATACATTAGACAATGGATTCCCGAACTAGATAGTTTTGAATATCCTACACCTATTGTTGTTCATGAAGTAGCTCGCGAAAGAGTTTTAGCCGCCTACAGTGAAGCCTTAAAAGAGGGTTAACTTATGGACAAACGGTGGTAAACTTCTTCTAAATGAGCAATTGCTTTTTGCCCCATTTCACCCATGTTTAAACTAAAGTCATTGACATATAAATCAATATAATATCGCATCACATTTTCTGACATTTCTTGAGCATTGCATGTTACAAAGTCTGGAAGATTTTCGTAGCTATTTTTAAAAGCATATGCCACACTTTCATGTATTAAATGATCTACTTTTTTGATATCATTTTTAGAAATATCATTACGTGCAATGATTCCGCCTAATGGAATAGGAGCATGGAAAGTGTTTTCAAAATAAGTTCCTAAATCCATCCAAAGTGTCAATCCTTTATCAGCGTAGGTAAAACGGTTTTCATGTATTATCACACCGGCATCTACTTTGCCCGTTAGCACTGCATCTTCAATATCATCAAATACTAGAAAAACTTTATTCTGCACTTCAGGAAAAGCTAAACTAAAAAGAAGATGAGCTGTTGTGTTTTTGCCAGGAATGGCCACCCTCATGCTTTTTGGATCAGGTTTTCCTTCTTTATCAAAAAAATGTTCTTTTAAAGAATGTTCTTTTTTTGAAGCACCCCCTTTTTTATAAACCAACAAAGGACCCACACCCTTTCCTAAAGCCCCACCACTTTGCAATAATTGATACTTATTTTGAACTAATGGCCATACTCCATAACTAATTTTTGAAAAAGAAAGAATTCCATTTAAAGACCATTCATTTAAAGTTTGTACATCTTCTAAATGCACTTTGAATTCAAATCCTTGCGTATCAATTTTGTGATTGACTAAGGCATCAAAAATGAATGTATCATTAGGGCAAGGGGAAAATCCAATATCAAACAAGGGCATAGTTATGCAATTTTGTAAAGCGCATCTAAATATTGAAGAAGTGCTTCGTTTAAATTATAAATTGCTTCTTTCATGTGCCATTTTGATTTATTACGTTCACCAACATAATTTGAAACAGCACGAATTTGCATGAAAGGAATATTTAAATCTCGACCCATATAATGTAATGCAGCACCCTCCATGGATTCAATACTCGCTTTGTATTTAAAATGATATAATTCTATTTTATTTTTATCAGTGGTTATGGTATTTACAGTCACCCCTTTTTTGGCAGGAAGAGGAAGTAAATTGTATTGTTTGAGCCAAGGGTTGGGTAGTGATTTTTTTTCATAAGGAGGATCATTGGGTTGGTCTAATTTTAAGTCAAACAAATCTTTCCATTGTTTATTTTCAGTCACTCCAATATCTCCAACAAAATCATCCTTGATAGCGAATACTTTTCCTAAAGGAATTTTGTGATCAAAACATCCCCCAATTCCAACTTGAATTATTAAAGTAGGCGTTTCTTGCACAAACATTTTCATCAAGGAAACGCTGGATGCCAACATGCCTATTCCCGATTCATGAAATCCTACCGAAAAACGTTTGCTCGTTCCAACGTATTTAGGATTGATTTTTTGAAAACAGGGTATCCATTCTCCATTTGTTGCTGCAGTAATGATTACTCTCATGTTGTAAAGGTCGGTAAAGACTGCTAAAATTGGCTATCAAATTTATATCTTTGCAAAAATTAAAGGAGTCATGGTGTACCTAACCCGTGTGGAACATTTTAATGCAGCACATAAATTAGCCAATCCCAATTGGACCAAGGAAAAGAATGAAGAAGTGTTTGGAGTGTGTGCAAATGAAAATTGGCATGGGCATAATTATGAATTGTTTGTAACGATCAAAGGCAAGCCAGATGCGGATACCGGATTTTTATTTGACGTTAAAAAATTGAGTTTGATCATACGTAAATATGTGATTGACGAACTAGATCATAAAAATTTGAATTTAGATGTGCCATTTATGCAAGGTCAAATGTGTAGCACCGAAAATTTAGCAGTGGCCATATGGAAACAATTAGCTCCACATATCCCCGCAGTAGTTCAATTGCATTCCATCAAACTCTACGAAACCCCCCGTATTTTTGTAGAATACTTTGGAGAATAGTATTTTGCCTCAGTTTTTTCCAATAATTTGTTTAAAAATTTTACGAAAAGCGACATAAAATCTTAAACGTTTAACTTTTTAATTAAAAAGTTAAACAAAATGCCATTTGTAGCGTTATTTATGATGTAACTTCGTTGTCTTAATTTGGAAACATGGAACAAAAAGTAGCAGTTAGTAGAAAAGAGCATTTTAATGCTGCGCACCGATTGTTTTGTGCCGACTGGAGTGATGCCGAAAATAAACGTGTTTTTGGTGCCTGCAGTAATCCAAACTATCATGGTCACAACTACGAATTAGTGGTACAAGTAATAGGGTATCCCGATCCTCAAACAGGATTTGTAATCAATACCAAGGAACTTAGCACACTAGTGGAGAAAGAAGTGATTGCGAGGTTTGATCATAAAAATTTAAACTTGGATACAGATGTTTTTAAAAATTTAAATCCTTCTGCTGAAAATATTGCACGAGTGATTTATAATTTATTAAGACCAAATATATCCTCCTCATTAGAATTAAAAATACGTCTGTATGAAACAGAAAGAAACTTTGTTGACTACCCCGCTTAAAGAAGAAAAAATTGAGCTGAGCCATTTAATAATCGAAGAGATGGGTGATCAGCATAAAGCAAGTTCGGTGGAAACACCATTACGTGCAGATGCATTTGAAAAAACAGATGAAGAAAAAATTGCATTGATAGAGCCGCATTTTAGAGCTATCATGGAAACCTTAGGCATGGATTTAAATGATGATAGTTTACGTGGTACTCCTTTACGTGTTGCCAAAATGTATGTGAAAGAATTGTTTCAAGGATTGAATCCTGCAAATATGCCAAGTATGACATTGTTTGAAAATAAATTTC
>JAFMJX010000010.1 GCA_017853235.1 Chitinophagaceae bacterium
TATGATACAATCGGGTTCGAATTGTTTTGCTTTTTCAATCGCTTCACTACCATCTTTTGCTGCAATCACTTCAAATCCAGATTTGGTTAAATGAAAGCTGATAATTTCTATAATATCAGGTTCATCATCTGCAATCAATATTTTAATGGGTCTATCTGCCATAGTGATACAAAAGTAAATCTATTAAAGGGAACCTTTGGCCTGCGCTACCATTATTAAATTGTTAACTATGATGGTGCCCCATTTTGTAAAATATGTTGAATGTAAGGATTGTGCCTTTTTTCCCTTCCTAGGGTGGTTTCTGGACCATGACCAGAATAAATAGTAAGGGTATCTGGTAAAGGAAGAATTTGTTCTCTAATACTTTTGATTAAATCCAAGGGGTTACTCCCAGGTAAATCGGTTCTTCCAACACCGTCTAAAAAAATCAAATCCCCGCCAATAATAAAATCTTGTTGGGCATGATAAAAACAAACACTTCCAGGGGAATGGCCAGGAGTGACTAATACTTTAAAGGTATCTTCCCCAAAAGGGATGATCTCATTTTGTTCTATGTATTTTATGTCGCCAATATAGGGTTCTGTAGGGACACCCCATTTAGCTGCGGCTTCGGGCAAACGATCTAAAACGATTTGTTCGTTAGCATGAATATGCACAGGTAATTCATAGGTCTCACTTATAAAATTATTTCCAAAAACATGATCCAAATGGCAATGTGTGTTTAAAAATAAAGTAGGTTTTAATCCTTGCTCAGTGATCCAATTTTTTAATTGCATTTTTTCGGCAGAAAAATAACATCCTGGATCAATGATGATGGCTTCTTTTTTTTCATTGTATAAAACGTATGTATTTTCTTGAAAGGCATTAAAGCAAAAACATTTTATTTGAAGCATCTCTTTTTGTAATTAAGTGTGAAGTGATTTTTACAATCTGCTATGGATGAGTTTGGCTAACATATTCACAAATATTTTTAACCATGCTTGGACCTTCGTAAATAAATCCAGTCCATACTTGCACCAAACTTGCGCCAGACTCTAATTTTTCCTTTGCATCTGCACCCGAAAATATACCGCCGCTTGCGATCATAGGAACCTTGCCCTCTAAACCTTTGTGTAAATATTTTAATACTTCATTAGATTTAGCAAATAATGGTTTGCCACTCAATCCTCCAGCACCATAGCTGTCAGCTAATTTTTGACTGCTTGCACTTAAACGAGTTCTATCTAAAGTCGTATTACTAGAAACAAGCCCATCAATTTTAATTTCTTGAGTTAATAAAATAATATCATCCAGTGCACTTTTCTCTAAATCAGGTGCAATTTTCAGTAAAATGGGTTTGTTGTTTGTATTCAACGATTGTAATTCAAAAAATATTTTTCGCAAGGCTTCTTTTTCTTGCAATGCTCTTAATCCGGGCGTGTTGGGCGAACTTACATTCACTACAAAATAATCAACCACTTCTTTTAAGCCTTTAAAGTTGATGCAATAATCTTTCCATGCATCTTCGTTAGCAGTGATTTTATTTTTTCCAATATTCCCGCCAATGATTAAACTGTTTTCACTTTGAGAACGATATTTTTTTAATCTCGTAGCAATCGCTTCTACACCCTCATTATTAAATCCCATTCGGTTAATTAAAGCTTGGTCTAAAGGCAATCTAAATAAGCGAGGACTAGGGTTGCCTGCTTGTGCTTTAGGAGTCACAGTTCCAATTTCTACAAAACCAAATCCCAATAAAGACAATACCTTTAAGTGCGCTGCATTTTTATCAAAACCAGCACCTAAGCCAACTGGATTAGGGAAATGCAAACCCAATATATTTTTGGCTAAATCCTTTCCTTGATACTGAAACTGTTGTTTTAATATAGCCGACCCTCCGGGTAAATGGGCTAGCAAGTGCAAGCCATTCATAGATACCTGATGTGCTTTTTCGGGAGAAAGTTGAAATAATGCTTTTCGCAGCAAAGGATATAACATATTGCAAATTTACAAGGAAATATTTAGTTGCATAAACAACTTTTTATAAAAATCACTACATTTAGGGTGGAATTAATACCGATTTCAAAATTCTTTTTTTATGCAAGAGGCGTATATCGTAGCAGGATTTAGAACTGCAGTAACAAAAAGCAAAAAAGGTGGTTTTAGATTTATGCGTTCCGATGAATTAGCCATCGAAGTGATTCAAGGTTTGATGAAATCATTGCCCATGGTGGATCCATTATTAGTTGATGATGTAATAGTTGGAAATGCAGTACCGGAAGCAGAGCAAGGTTTACAATTTGGAAGGATTATTGCAGCAAAAGCACTAGGTATTGAAGTGCCAGGAATTACTATTAATAGATATTGTGCAAGTGGATTGGAAAGTATTGCAATGGCAACTGCTAAAATAAGAACTGGTATGGCCGATTGCATTATTGCGGGTGGAACAGAATCCATGTCGATGGTTCCAACTGCAGGCTGGAAAACGGTTCCAGCATATTCTATAGCCCAAGATGAACCTGATTATTATTTATCTATGGGCCTCACTGCCGAAGCTGTTGCAAATGAATATAAAGTTTCAAGAGAAGATCAAGATGCATTTGCGTTAGCTTCTCATCAAAAAGCAAAACATGCCATTGATAATGGGTATTTTAAAAAAGGAATTTTGCCCATTGAGGTCACCGAAACCTATGTCAACGAAAAAAACAAAAGAGCGACACGAAATTATACTATAGATACCGATGAAGGGGTTCGTGCAGATACTACACTTGAAGCTTTAGCAAAATTGAAACCTGCTTTTGCATTAAATGGCTCTGTCACTGCAGGCAATTCTTCTCAAACTAGTGATGGCGCAAGTTTTGTCATGGTGATGAGTGAAAAAATGGTACAATCATTAGGTTTAAAACCTATTGCTCGCTTGGTGAATTGTGCCTCTGCTGGAGTGCATCCTCGTATTATGGGAATTGGTCCCATTGCAGCTATTCCAAAAGTATTACAACAAGCAGGAATGACACTGGATCAAATCGACTTATTTGAACTCAATGAAGCTTTTGCTTCTCAATCTTTAGCAGTAATTCGTACTCTTGGATTAGATGTACAAAAAGTAAACATAAACGGTGGTGCCATAGCCTTAGGACATCCTTTGGGTTGCACGGGTGCCAAACTTACTGTGCAGATTATCAATGACTTAGAAAGACTAAATCAAAAGTATGGCATTGTTACAGCCTGTGTGGGAGGGGGTCAAGGAATTGCAGGTATTATTGAAAAATTATAGATGTTGACCTTTGCATCAACCAAAAAGTTACCGCACATCAAAACCTTTCTCGTTTTCTTACTTTTTTTCTCCTTTTTTGCCTAAAAATTAATAGTTTAGGTACTTCATTCATTTGTAAAATCTGCAAATTTTTTAAAATGCGAATATCAATTATTGGATCCTTATTGGTGGCGATGATACTTTCATCTACCAACTTATCTGCTCAAAAAGCAAAAAAAGCGGTTGCAGTTGTTGCGCCTGCACCTACTCCACAAGTAGACATTAATAAAGTGTTTAAAAACTGGAAACCTCGTAACGTAGGTCCAGCATCAATGAGTGGTCGTGTAACTACCATTGATGTTGAAGTAGCAAATCCAAACAATATTTGGATTGGAGCTGCATCAGGTGGTGTATGGAAAACCAATAATAGTGGAGTGAGTTGGACTCCTGTATTTGATGAGCAACCCATCTTAAATATTGGTGCCGTTGCTATTCAACAATCTAATCCAAGTGTAGTATGGGTAGGAACAGGAGAAGGGAATCCAAGAAATTCTGTCAGCATTGGAGAAGGTATTTACAAAACCTTGGATGCAGGAAAAACTTGGAAGAGAATGGGTTTAGAACAAACAAGAAATATACATAGAGTCATTATTGATCCCACAAATGCTAATACAGTGTATGCGGGTGCCATTGGAAATCCTTATGGGCAAGGCAAAAGCCGTGGTGTATTTAAAACCACTGATGGTGGTGAAACTTGGAATCAAATATTATATACCAATGATACATCTGGTGTAGGTGATATGATTATGGATCCAAAAAATCCAAATAAATTATTTGTCGCTATGTGGCATCATTATCGCAATCCTTTTCATTTAGAAAGTGGCGGTAAAGGAAGTGGTATTTACATGACAATTGATGGAGGTAAAAACTTTATCAAATTAGGAAAAGAAAACGGATTGCCTGATGGCAATATAGGAAGAGTAGGAATTACAATTAGTCGTTCTAATCCCAATAGAGTATATGCTTTAGTGGAGTCTACAAAAAGCGGTTTGTATAAGAGCGATGATGGCGGATACAACTGGACTTTGGTGAATGCACAAAAAGCCATTGTTGACAATCGTCCTTTTTATTTCCAAGATATTATTAGTGATCCCTTGAATGAAAATACTTTGTGGTATATCAGCCAAACTGTTATGAAGAGTATTGATGCAGGTAAAAATTTTGAAACTATTATTCCATATAGTGGTATTCATCCTGATCATCATGCATTTTGGATTCATCCAACCGATAATAAATTTATGGTGGATGGAAACGATGGTGGTATTGGTATTACACGTGATGGTGGTAAAACATGGATGTTTGATGAAAAAATTCCAGTGGGTCAGTTTTATCATGTAAATGTAGATAATGAAACACCTTATCATATTATGGGTGGTATGCAAGACAATGGTTCTTGGAGAGGTCCAGCATACAACTATACTAAGGGAGGAATAAAAAATTTCCATTGGGATAACTTATGGGGTGGAGATGGTTTTGATGTAATGCCCGATCAAGAAGATGCCAATTGGGTGTATGCAATGAGTCAAGGAGGTTCTGTGGGAAGATACAATACTGCTACAGGAGAATCTTCCTTTATTCAACCTCCAGCGCCAGATGCAAAAACTTTATTAAGATTTAACTGGAATGCAGCTATTGCGCAAGATCCATTTGATAAAAAAACAATTTATTTTGGTTCTCAATTTTTACACAAGAGTACGAGTAAGGGAGCAGCATGGAAAGTCATTTCTGGTGACTTAACTACCAATGATAGTTCGATGATAGACCAAACCAATAATGGTGGATTGAGTATTGATATTACCGGTGCCGAAAATCATTGTACGATTTTAACCATTGCACCTTCCTCCTTGCAAAAGGATTTAATTTGGGTTGGAACTGATGATGGTAATGTGCAATTGACAACGAATGGAGGTGCTACTTGGAATAATGTTACTCCCAATATAGCTGGCTTTCCAAAAGGCGGATGGGTGCAACAAATTAGAGCTTCTACCTATAATGTGAATGAAGTTTTTGTGGTAGTCAATAATTACAGACAAGGTGATTTTGCGCCTTACATTTTTAGATCTTCAGACATGGGTAAAACATGGACGAACATGGTTAACAGCAGTAAAATTACAGGGTATGCTTTATCCGTAATACAAGATCCTGTGGAACCTAATTTGATTTTTGTAGGTGCTGAACAAGGTATGTTTGTGAGTTTAGATAACGGAGAACGTTTTCAACAATGGAAAAATGGATATCCTTCAGTATCTACATTTGATTTTGCTATTCAAGAAAGAGAATCAGATTTAGCCATTGCAACTTTTGGTAGAGCGATGTGGGTGTTAGATGATATTAAACCTTTAAGAAAATTAGCCCATGACAAGGGAGCTCCTACCAGCTTCTTTGTATCTGCACCTAATTACAGCATCAATGCTTCTTACAAAAATTCTCCATACGAATGGAGTACTTGGGGAATGTATGATGGAGAGAATCGTCCAACTGGTTATCCTATTACGGTGTATTTAGTGGATAGCTTGAAAAAAGTAAAAGTGCAAATCAAAGATGCAAATGATATGATTGTACGCAATTTGAGTTTCACGGTAGACACCGGATTTAACAGACAATATTGGGGATATGAGCAAAAGGGCACTCGTGGTCCTGGTATGCCTAAGTTAGGAGGTGCTGGTGGTGGATTTGGTGGCCGTGGCGGCGGTGGTCGCAGAGGTGGTGGCGGTGCTGGAGAAGATGAAAAAGAATATCGTGGCCGTGATGTACTTCCAGGAAAATACAAAGTAGTAGTAACTGCAAATAATAAAAAAGATTCAGCTTGGATTGAAGTGAAAGATGACCCAAGAACTACAAGTCGTTTAGAGGTTGTTAAAAAACAAGATGAATTGAATAAAAAATTCCAACCAAGCGTAGATAAATTAAATACAGCATTGGATCAATTAGATGAAGTTGATGCTTTGTTATTAGAATTAACAGCTGAGTGGAAAGATAAAAAAGACAAAGGCATTGATACTTTGAATAAAGCGCACAAAAAAGTAACAGAGTCTGCTAAAAAATTAAGAGAGTATATTAATGGCAAAAAACAAGAGAAGCAAGGATATGGTACTGTTGATGTCATCACTCCTATGTCAATCATTCGTAATGCAACTATGTTAATTGCAGGAAAAAATACCGTTCCTGGTGAACAGGAAGAACAAAAATTAAAAGAAGCGGAAGCAGCTATTCAAGATGTAGTAGCTAAAGCAAACGATTTCTTTACTAAAGAGTGGGCTAGTTTTAGAAAACTAGTAGAAGCAACTCCTATTAAAAAGTTTAAAGACTACGAAGTCATAAAATAAAACCGTTTCAAAACCCCTTTATCAATGGATAGAGGGGTTTTGTTTTTTAGATCCTAAAATGATGTTATGAAAAAAATACTAGTAAGTACAGGTTTATTAAGTTGTTTGTTATTCACTCAAACAACATTCGCTCAAAAAAAGAAATTGAGTACGCCCATTGCAACAGCTACTTCCACTTTAGCGCAGGATCCAATTTTAAAAGAGCAATCTTTTAGATTATTGGGACCTTTTAGAGGTGGACGTGCAGCAGCAGGGGTAGGATCCTACACCGATATCAATACTTTTTACATGGGTGCTACCGGCGGTGGAGTTTGGAAAACGACCGACGCAGGAAATAATTGGAAAAATATTTCTGATGGATTTTTTGGAGGTACTATTGGTGCCATCGCCATTGCTCCTTCTAATGAATCTATTGTATATGTTGGTGAAGGAGAAAACTCTATGAGAGGTAATGTGAGCGAAGGTTTAGAAGGTATGTGGAAATCGACTGATGAGGGAAGAACATGGAAAAATATAGGATTAAAAGAGGGGCGACATATTGTTCGATTAATTGTACATCCAAAAAATCCAGATATCATTTGGGCTGCTGTAATGGGACATTTATTTGGACCAAATGAAAACAGAGGAGTGTATAAAAGTATGGACGGAGGTGCTACCTGGAAAAAAGTATTATATGTGAATGCTCAAACAGGTGCAAGCGATTTAGTGATTGACCCTAGTAATGCAGATGTTTTATATGCAGGTACTTGGCAATTAATACGTACTCCATATAGTTTAGAAAGTGGTGGTGAAGGATCTGGATTATACAAAAGTACTGATGGTGGAGAAACTTGGACTTCCATAAAAACAAATAAAGGTTTTCCAAAAGGAGTGTGGGGTATCACAGGGATTGCAGTTGCAAAATCAAACCCCGATAAATTATATGCTTTAATTGAAAATGCGAATGGAGGTTTATATGTTTCTGAAAATGCAGGTAAGACATGGGAATTAACCTGTAGCGACAATAATATTCGTCAACGAGCTTGGTATTATACTAAAGTGTTTGTAGATCCAATGGACGAGAATAAGGTTTACTGTCCAAACGTTAATTTCATGGTATCAAGTGATGGAGGTAAAACATTCCAACCGGGTAGAACTCCTCATGGCGATCATCATGATTTATGGATTGATCCAAAAAATCCTAAGCGAATGATTGTGTGTGATGATGGTGGTGCACAAGTAAGTTTAGATGGAGCAAAAAATTGGAGCACCGTAATGAATCAACCAACGGTTCAGGTTTACCGTCTGAGTACCGACAATCATTTTCCTTATCGAATTTTAGGTGCTCAACAAGACAATTCTGCATTCAGAATTTTATCAAGTACTTATGGAAGTTATATTGGTGAAAATGATTTTGATGTGACTGCAGGTGGAGAGAGTGGTTATATTGTAGCAGATCCATTAAATAGTGATGTGGTATATGGAGGTTCTTACGGAGGTTTAATTACAAGATTTGACCATAAGACAGGCGAAAATAGAATCGTGAATGTGTGGCCTGACAATCCAATGGGAGCAGGAGCGGATGTTCAGAAATATCGTTTCCAATGGAATGCACCTATCTTTTTTAGCCCACATAACCCTAAAAAAATATACACCTCGGGGAATCATTTATTTGCTAGCGAAAATGAAGGTGCAAGTTGGAAAGAAATTTCTCCAGACTTAACTACCAATGATAAGAGTCGTCAAAAAAGTTCAGGCGGTCCTATCACACAAGACAATACAAGTGTGGAATATTATTGTACCATTTTCACAGCAGCAGAATCACCTTTGGAAAAAGATTTATTATGGTCTGGAAGTGATGATGGTTTGATTTATGTAAGTAAGGATGGGGGAGATCATTGGAAAAATGTTACTCCAAAAGACGTCCCACAATGGATGATGTGGAACAGAGTAGAAATAGATCCTTTACGTAAGGGAACTGCCTATTTTGCTGGAACCCGATATAAATTAGATGATTTTGCGCCTTACTTATATGTCACACATGATTATGGAGAAACTTGGGAAAAAATCACCAACGGTATTGCGCCTTTACATTTCACAAGATGTATTGTGGCAAGCCCTCGTAAGGCTGGAGTGTTATTTGCGGGAACCGAATATGGTTTATATGTTTCGGTAAATGATGGAAAAAATTGGGAGCCATTCCAATTAAATTTACCAGTGACACCTATTACAGATATGTTGGTGAGAGATCATAATTTAATTGTAGGAACACAAGGACGTAGTATTTATGTTTTAGATGATTTAAGATTCATTGAAAATTATGATGCAAACACTGCCAATGCTAATAAAGTATTTCCAATAGCTAAAACATATCGTGTACCACCAGCAATGGGAGGTCGTCGCAACAGAGGTATGAATGCTGGCGTTCCTAACAACGTTGGAGCCAATCCTCCCAAAGGAGCAGTGATTAATTATTGGTTAAAAAATGCAACCGATAGTACACAAGTTTCAGTTGCTATTTTAGATGCATCCAAAAAACTAGTACGTAAGTTTACTTCTAAAGAAAAAGGCGGACCTATTGCAGAAAATGGAATGCAACAATTTGTTTGGAATTTGTATCATAAGGAAATTGAGAAACCTGAAGAAGGTTTGATTTTATGGAATGGTTCTACGAGTCCTGTTTTAGCAGCACCTGGTCAATACTTTGCTAAAGTGACTATTGATAAGGATTCGGTAGAATTGCCTTTTGAGGTAGTAGCTGATCCAAATTACAAAGTATCGGATGCTGATTTAAAAGCCCAAGAACAATTTTTGTTAGAGGTATCTGCTAGTTTTAGCAATATCATGAAAACTTTAAAAGGGATTAAGGAAATTAGAAGTCAAGTACAAGGATTGCAAAAGAAAACAAAGGATAGTGCTTTCTTAAAACAAAGTAATTCTTTGTTAGACAATTTAAAAAATATCGAAGAAGCCTTACATCAAACCAAAGCAAAGAGCGGACAAGATGTGTTAAATTTCCCTATTCGTTTGGATGATAAAATAGCAGGTGTATTTGAATCTGCTGCGGCAGGATATACTGCACCTACTAAACAAGTAAAAGAGGCTTATGCGGAATTAAAAGCCTTGGCTGATATTCAATTAAAACAATACGACACTTTGAAAAAAGAGGGTGTAAAAGCTTTAAATGAAGCAGTACATAAATTAGGAATACCTATTATAGGAAATTAATGGTTCATTAAAACATGCATCATAAAAAATGCCCTCCATTTTGAGGGCATTTTTTATGATCGTATTCAACCATTGCAGTTATTAATACTGCCACTATTCAAAATCGGGATACAATAAATATTTTTTGCGTATCGTTTTAAATTGGGTTAAAGCAGGTTCCCAACTTTTACGAATTGTAGCTTCTGAGGCACCTGTTTTTAGTTGTTCCATTAAACTTGCATTACCAGCTAACTTATTAAAAAAGAAAGCGGTAGGCGCTCCAGATTTAGGATGAATAAAAAAGGAATCTTTTTGAGGGAAGCTTTGATACATTTCTATGATCAATGCGATATCTATTTTATTGCTTGGCGGATTTTTTTGTGATAAATCCCAACCAATACATTTTTGACCATATAATTTGGAACTCATTGCGCCTATTCTTGGAGCAGGCGTAAAACTAAATGATTGATTCGTTATACTTGGATGACCAATGTAAGCAAATGCATGTTCGGTTCCTCGTCCTTCACTCATTACAGTACCTTCTATCAAACAAGTCGTGGGATACCAATATATGGCATTCATGCTTGATAAGTTGGGCGAAGGAGCCACATCAATTGTATACTTGCTTTTATGGGTATAATTTTTATTAGGGATGATGGTTAAGGTTAATTGATTATTTCCTTCCAATACTTTTAACCATTGCTCTCCTTTTAATAATTGTGCATATTCGCCCATTGTTAACCCATATACAATAGGAATTGCGTTTTTACCTACACCACTTGCAAAGGGAGCTTCTAATACCGGACCATCTACATAAAATCCATTTGGATTTGGACGGTCTAATAGCACTAATGGTTTATGATTGGCCATAGCCGCTTCCATGAAGTATTGTAGGGAATTGATATAGGTATAAAAACGAGTTCCAACATCCTGAATGTCAAATAATAAAATGTCAATATCGTTTAAGTCATTGGCGTCTGGAGCATTCTTTTTACCATACAAGGAAACAATTTTGATACCTGTTTTGCTGTCAATTTCATCAGATACTTTTTCACCAGCATCTGCTGTTCCTCTAAGTCCATGTTCAGGGGTAAATATTTTTTGAATATGAATACCTGCACTTAATAAAGTATCAATAAGGTGCTTTTTATTGATGGTGGCAGTTTGATTTGTAAACAAACCCACCGATTTCCCTTTTAATAAAGGAAAATATTTTTCAGTTTGATAAGCGCCTGGCAAAATAGCTGTATTTTTTTGAGCAATGCAGGGCGTCATAATCACCCAAAAAAATAGGCAGACAAGGAGTGCTTTTATTTTTTTCATATTAAATGGTATCGTTGTATACACAATTTAATATAAAAATGAAAGCGCTTTTAATTATTTTGATTAACTCAAGTACTTGCCTACAATGGGCACTCTTCTTCCCACCCCAAATGCCTTGGGTGAAATGCGTATAATAGGACAAAATTGATTGCGTTTATATTCATTGGCATTGACCATCTTTAATGTTTTATCAACCAATGTAGCATCAAACCCTAAATTTTTAATATCACTGGGGTCGGATCTTCTTTCAATGTATTGGTATAATATTTGATCCAAGATGTCATAAGCCGGTAAGCTATCACTGTCCTTTTGATCGGGTCTTAATTCGGCACTAGGGGCTTTATCAATAATATGTTGTGGTATTATTTCTTGATCACGATTGATGTATTTAGCCAATTCATACACTTGTAATTTATAACAATCACCCAATACCCCTAAACCTCCTGCCATATCACCATATAAGGTACCATAACCAGTAGCCAATTCGCTCTTGTTGGAAGTATTTAATAATACATATCCAAATTTATTTGCAATGGCCATTAAAATATTTCCTCTTGATCTACTCTGGATGTTTTCCTCAGCCAAAGAAAAAGGTAAGTCCTTGAATAGAGGTTTTAGCGTGTTTAAAAAACTCTCATAAACTTCTTTTATTGGGATGGTTGTATAAGGGTTATTTAAATGGTTACTCAATGCAACTGCATCAGTCACTGAATGGGTTGTGGAATAAGGAGAAGGCATTAAAATAGCATGTACATTTTCTTTACCTAAAGCTGCACAAGCAATGACTAATGTCACAGCAGAATCAATGCCACCTGAGGATCCTAATATTGCTTTTTTAAAACCCATTTTGTTGAAATAATCTTTGACTCCTAATACTAATGCATGATAAACTTGATCAATATTTAAACTAGGAATTAAATGACTTGGGTTTAATTCTTTATTTGGAACACGAGCTGCGGGTTCAAGTATAGGAGCATTGATGGTCCCATCTTCATTGCACTCAAAGGTCGCCATGGCCGATTCAAACATGGGTAAAGCGCCACACAAATTTGCATCTTTATCAAATACCAAGGAGCTTCCATCAAACACAATTTCAGTTTGACTTCCAATCGCGTTGCAATAAAATAAAGGAATCTTGTATTTTAATACATTGGATTTGATCGTTGCTTTTCTGTCTTCGTCGTGTGTGTAGTCAAAAGGAGATGCGCTTAAATTTAGAAGAATGTCGGGTTGTTGATCCATCATTTTGTCCATGGGACAAATGCGATACAAAGGATTATCACCTAGGTTCCATATGTCTTCACAAATGGTGATGGCTAATTTTTTTCCTTTAAAGGGAACTACTTTCCATTCATCTGATGGTTCAAAATATCTGTTTTCATCAAATACGTCATAAGTGGGTAGTAAAGTTTTATGCACTTCTGCAATTATCTTTTTTTCATATAAAAAGAAAGCAGCGTTGTATAAATTTTTGCCCTTATGATTTGGATTGCGCGCAGGACTTCCAATTAATATGCCAATATTTTCGCTTGCTTCTTTAATTTGATCAATGGATTGGTAGCATTGGTTAATAAAGTCCTCAAACTCAACAAAATCCCGTGCAGGGTAACCGCACACACTCATTTCACTAAACAAAATTAAATCGGCCCCTTGTTTTTTGGCTTCATCAATCGCACATAACATCTTATGTGTGTTTTGTTCGAAATTCCCAATATGATAATTTTGTTGAGCAATGCAAATCTTCATGGCACAAAGGTCGGTTTTTAACAGAAATAACCTTGCTTTTTTTAGTATTTTCGATCATGCGATTGACTTCTTTTTATGGATTATTCCTGTTATTGACTATAATAGCCTGCAATAATAGCTACCAAAGCCCAGTTCTTACTGCTCCAAAGTACACTTTGAAAGTGGAAAGAATGGATACTGCTTTATTTCAATTAGATAGTTTGGAATTGTTGCAAAATAGGGATGCTTTGCAAAAAAAGTTTTCCTTTTTAAAGGAGTCTTTCATTCCTAACATACTTTCATTAGATACTCATCAAACTCAAAATCAAATTGATGCCGAATTGTATTCATTTATAAAAGGGTATCAGCCAATTTATTCTGAAACACAAAAATTAAATTTGGCATCTCTTGCACAGCCTCAGCTACAACAATTATTTACTTATTTTCATTATTATTTTCCAACATATCATTTGCCTTCCAAAATCATCTATTTTATTGGACCATTGGAAGGTTATGCAAATACAATGGGGGAGGATTATATGGCGATAGGTTTGCAAATGTATTTGGGGGCTTCTTCACCCTGGTACAAATCTTCTAAAATCCAAGGGATCTATCCTTCCTATATTAGTCAACGATTTACGCCCCCTTTCATTCCTATTTTAGCAGCTCAAAATTTATGGATGGATATGCAAGGGTCTTCCACTTTTTCAAATTCCAACAATTTGTTGCAAGAAATGGTTCAAGCAGGCAAAAAAATAACGATACTTCAAAAATTATTACCACAAAATAATATTGAAAATATATTAGGCTATTCACCCGCACAATGGCAACAAATACAAGCATCTGAATCAGATATTTGGAAATATATTTTAAAAATGAATTTGTTGTTTTCCAAGGATCCCAAACTTTTAAAAAATATGATGGAAGACGGGCCTTTTAATATCTATTTTGGCAATGATATTCCTTCTAATGTGGGAACTTATATTGGCTATCAAATTGTTCAAGCGTGGCTTAAAAAACAAAGTGTTGAAAAACAGGATGATTTGCAATATTTGCTGCGTGTTCCAATTAGCCAAATATGGGAGCAAAGTGCATATCAGCAATAATGGATGAGAAGTAGTAGATAAATCAATCAGGTCAAAAACAAAAAGTACGAAAGCTATTTAAAAGCCCATCTTCTAGTTTAATTTCACAGGGGCCACCATTTTAAATGCTGGAATGTTCACGTGAATACATTCTTTATTTTCAATGTTTTCCATGGTGTAATAACCTTGCATTTTTCCTAGCTCGCTTTTCAAATGACAGCCACTTACATATTGGTAGTGTTTGCCTGGCATAATTAAGGGTTGAACTCCTACCACACCTTCGCCTTCTACTACTCTATGTTCAGTGTTGCTGTCAAAAACTTCCCAATATCTTTTTAATAATTTTACCGGAAATGAATTGTGGTTTTCGATCGTGATGCGATACGCAAACATGTACTCGTTTTGGAGTGGATTACTGTAATCTTTTTGATAAAAAGTTTCGATACTTACTTCGATCCCTTCTGAAATTTTAGAAACCATAATACATAGTGTCTAAGAGGTTCAAGTGCAGAGAATACTGCCGGGTAAAAATAGTAAAAAAAGAAGCTGTAAAATATAAAATTGGACCCTATTTTTTTTAAAACCCAACGGAACTCGTGTAACTTTGCGGCAACTAAGGAGTTAGGTCATTTTTTTGGCCATTTTACACACCTCAAATGTTTCAAAAATGAAGATCGCTGTAGCAAAAGGAGATGGAATAGGTCCGGAAATCATGGACGCTGTCATTGGCATTTTTAATGCCGCCAAAGTGCCCATGGATTATGTATACGTGGATATGGGAAAATGGGTTTTCGATAAAGGCTTTAGTAACGGAATGACTCCCGAAGCCAAACAGACTATCGAGGAAGTAGGAATTCTTTTTAAAGGCCCTATGGAAACACCTAAAGGAAAAGGTGTTAAAAGTGTGAATGTGACTGCACGAAAAACTTGGAATACATATGCTAATGATCGAAAATTTCAAACTTTAAGTGGGGTAGATACTGTATTTAGTAAAGCAGGCATTCCTATTGACCTAACTATTGTAAGAGAAAATATTGAAGATACTTATGGTGGAATTGAACATATGTTGACACAGGATGTTGCTTTAGGTCGTCGATTTATCACACGTCCGGGAAGCGAACAAGTGATACGTTATGCATTTGAGATGGCAAAGAAAAAAGGCGCGCGTCGTATTACTTGTGGACACAAGGCTAATATCATGAAATTAACAGATGGCCTTTTTTTAGAAGTATTTAAAGAAGTAGCAAAAGAATATCCTGAATTAAAATCGGATGATGTGATTGTGGATGATTTATGTATGAAATTAGTAAGTCGTCCAGATTTATTTGATGTGATTGTACTCACTAATTTGCAAGGAGATATTGTTAGTGACTTATGTGCTGGATTAGTGGGTGGGCTTGGTTTTGCGCCATCTGCAAATATTGGAGATCATATTTCAATTTTTGAAGCTGTTCATGGAACTGCACCAGACATTGCAGGAAAAAATATTGCAAATCCTACTTCACTTTTATTGAGTGGATTAAGTATGTTACGACATTTAGGTTTAATGGAACAAGCAGTCATGATTGAAAATGCATTGTTATATACTTTAGAATCAGGAGTTCATACGGGTGATTTTGGCGATAAAAATATCCCAGCAGTCAATACGACTCAATTTGCACAATCTATTATTAGCAATTTTGGAAAACAACCCGCACATCATCCAAAACCATTCTTGCCAAATTTTTATGTTACACCTACTAATTTTAAATTAGAACATAATCCAATGTTGCAAAGTGATTTAAGAGAAGTGCATAAAATTGTAGGAGTTGACTTTTTCATTGAGAGTGCCGAACAACCTCAAAAAATTGCAGACAAATGTTTACTTCATGCTACTGATAAATTGAAATTAGTAACTATCACCAATCGAGGTACCCAAGTTTGGCCTTCTGGTTCGGTTTTTACCAATTTGGTGAATCAGTATTATTGTCGATTTGAGGCAGACAACGAAAATGTTGTTTCTCAGGATCAAGTCATTGATTTGTACCGTTCTTTGGCCAAGGATTTTCAAATTTGTTCTCTAGAATTGTTGAATATGTGGGCCGATAAAAAAGCGTACAGTTTAGCGCAAGGTCAATAGACCCCGAGCTTTTAAACATTTATCACTCTTTTGCTCCTATTTTGCTCAAAAATTGCCTTTTTGGGTGGGAAAAAATACATTTTTAATGTAATTTCACGGCTCAATTACAAAACAGCCTTTAACTTATGGCAGAAGTTATCTTAATGCCCCGATTGAGCGATACCATGACCGAAGGGGTGATCGCAGCATGGCATAAAAAAGTGGGAGATACCGTTAAAAAAGGCGATTTGTTAGCCGAGATTGAAACGGATAAAGCGACTATGGAATTAGAGAGCTATCAAGATGGTATCTTATTACATATTGGTACGCCTCGTGGTGGAAAATTACAAGTGAATGATTTATTAGCCATTTTTGGAAAACAAGGGGAAGATATCAGTGCTTTGATTGCACAACATACCAATGGATCTGCAAGTGTTACAGCAATGAATGAAACTACTACTGCTGCAATACCAGCTCCAGCTGTTACAAACACTTCAGTCAATTCCGATTTAGTGAATAGTGAAGAAATTGTATTAATGCCTCGTTTAAGTGATACGATGACTGAAGGTGTGATTGCAGGTTGGCAAAAAAAAGTGGGAGATCCAGTAAAAAAAGGAGAAGTTTTAGCAGATATAGAAACAGACAAAGCCACAATGGAATTGGAGTCCTATAAAGATGGGATTTTGTTATACCAAGGTGCACAAGCTGGTGAGAAAATTTTAGTGAATCAATTGTTGTGTATCATTGGACAACCTGGAATTGATATAGATGCAATGGTAAATGCTGTGAAAGCAAATTCAGGTGCTGCGCCTTCAGCAGTTGCTGCGCCTAGTGCAGCCCCTGCTGCTCCGACTCCTTCTGCACCTACACCGGCAGCACCAGTGGTTACTCCAAGTGCTCCTGCTGCTCCTATTAATGCAGTGATCAATGAAGGACGTATTTTTGCATCTCCTTTAGCGAAAAAAATTGCTAAAGAAAAAGGGATTGATTTGCAATTTGTGAAAGGAACTGGAGAACATGGAAGAATTACACGCTTAGATTTAGATCATTATACACCTTCTCATCAATCAGCTACCAATGCAGCTCCAATAGGGAAAGTAAGTTTCGTAGATACACCAGTTTCTCAAATGAGAAAAGTGATCGCACGCCGATTAAGCGAAAGCTTATTCACTGCACCTCATTTTTATTTGACGATGAAAATAAATATGGATGCAACAGTTGCAGCACGTGCTTTAGTAAATGAAACTTCTTCGGTAAAAATAAGTTTCAATGATTTTATCGTGAAGGCGGTAGCACTTTCTTTAAAACAACATCCTACTGTAAATAGTAGTTGGTTAGGAGATGTTATACGTACCAATCATCATGTGAATATAGGTATTGCTGTTGCGGTAGATGAAGGATTATTAGTACCAGTATTGCGTTTTGCAGATGGCTTATCATTGCCACAAATAAGCACTACTGTAAAAGAGTTTGCTAAAAAAGCAAAAGATAAAAAATTACAACCTGCCGATTGGGAAGGTAGTACTTTCACTATTTCCAACTTAGGTATGTTTGGTATTGATCAATTTACTGCGATCATCAATCCTCCGGACGCTTGTATTTTAGCTGTTGGCGGAATTGCTCAAGAGCCTGTTGTCAAAAATGGTCAAATTGTACCAGGCAATGTAATGAATGTAACTTTAAGTTGCGATCATCGTGTTGTGGATGGTGCATCTGGAGCAGCTTTCTTGCAAACTTTAAAAGCATATTTAGAAGAACCATTACGCATGTTTATCTAAAAAAAGTAGCTTGAAAAAATTATTACAAGTTTTAACTGATTTTGAAAATCAAGCACCTCAGTTTTTAGTACAAAATATAAATGTATCCCAAAGTAATATTGGATGGCATATCATGCATAGTTGTTTAGTAATTACCTCTGTTACAAAATCAATTTTAAAATCGTCTCCTGCTAACTTTAAAGGAAAATTTAGTTGGAAAACATTTATTGTCTTGTTTTGGGCAAAATTTCCTAGAGGGAAAGCAAAAGCACCCTCATTTACCCAACCTGAAGGTGCCTATACTTTGGAAATGGTATTAGAACATATAAAAGAAGCACGAAAAAGCGCTCAGCTACTTTTGAGTGCAAATAAAAAACAATATTTCACGCATCCAATTTTTGGTGACCTTGCTTTATCTGCTGCCATTCGATTTTTATACGTGCACAGTTATCATCATGAAAAAATCATTAGAGATATTGTAAAGTAATATCCCTTATTTCATTCTTTTATTGCATTCTTTTTAATCTACATCACAACCTATTGGAGCTCCTGGCGCAATAGATACAGGTTTTGGCAAAGTGATTTTATCTGGATGCTGGATGCGATCCAACGCATATTGATAATGTGCATTATGAGTAGGATCTGTTTTTGCAAGCCCTTCAATTTTTGATTTTAATTTTTGAATGGTTTGAAGTGAAATACTTCTCACTTCATAATTAGCATCCGCACTTTGACTAACCCCTAATAACCAATGTAAAGTTTGTTGTTGTGTTTGCATATGTACGCTTCCTGAAAGTCCTTTTGGAATAGGGGCGTACCATGTATTTTTTAATATTTCTTCCAGTACATTATCCCAGCCTATGACATTGGCTCTGGCTTTATTTTGCACCAAACGATTGGCTCTTTCTACATTAAATAAAAAGGCCAATTCAAAATCAGCTAAGGATTCGGCGGCACTTAATGCGTCAAAACTCATTCCAGTTCTTTTCTCAAAAAGTTCACCCACACCATAATACATAGGAGGGCGAGGAGGAATTATTTTTAAAATATTTTCAGGTAAGGTTAAAACTTCTGGCGATAAACAGTTTACTGCTGCTTGTAACGCTTTTACTTGCATATCATTAGGAAGTATTGTTGGTTTTATTTGATTTGCATCACCACGAACGCTGTACATATAATTCATTCCTCCAATTACTTTTGTGACTGCTTCATATTGATAACGATGATAATTATACAAGGGTACCAATACATCTTCTAATTTAGAAAGTGGCGTTCCATTAGGGATGGCTTCTTCCCCAAATCCTGATAATGATTTTTGTCGAACAGCAATGACTTGCTTTAATCCATCAACAGCATCAGGTTGGTTGTCCCATAAATGTGCATTAGGGTGAAATCCGCTTGCTGCTCTTGCATCTGCATCAGCAATAAATTGAATTCCATTTTTAGAATTTTCTTCTAACATAGATTGAAGTGCCTTGGATTCGTCAGTCCCTTTTGGGAAATCTTGGTATCCAAATAAAATCGCTCTTTTATCCCATTGCCCAATTTCGTTGGTATAGATATCTGAAAAATCTATTTCTCCTTTTGCATTTACAAATACATTAGGGTGGGGATAGTCCATTACAGAAGCTCTATTATTGAAGCTAGAAGCATAATTGTGTTGTAAACCTAAAGTATGTCCCACTTCATGCGCTGCTAATTGTCTTAAACGATGTAATGCCGCAGTTCTCATTTTATCAGTCACAGGTTTTCCGTTCACATATGGAGATAGTAGTGCAGTAAATATTAAATAATCCTGTCTTACTCTTAAGGATCCTAAAGTGACTTGCCCTTTAATAATTTCCCCTGTACGAGGATCGGTAATACTAGATCCGTAACTCCAACCGCGCGTTGATCGATGCACCCAATTGATCATATTATATCGAATATCCATGGGATCAGCGCTATCGGGAAGTATTTCAACTTGAAATGCATTTTTATAACCTGCAGCTTCATATGCTTGATTCCACCATCTTGCACCAGCTAGTAATGCTGAACGAATGGGCTCAGGTGTACCATTGTCTAAATAGTATGTAATGGGTTTTACTGCTTCGCTCATAGCAGCACTTGGATCCTTTTTTTGTAAACGATGTCTGCTAATAAACATTTTTTGAATGGGTTCGCTAATGTCACTTCCGTAATCAAAATAACTAATTCCAAAATAGCCACTCCTGATATCATACACACGTGGCTTATAATTATTGTCTGGTAATTCTACGAAACTGTGGTGCATTCGAAGTGTAATTGCTTCGGTAGATGGAGTCACTGCTTGAACAAATTTTCCTGCATCACTGCCTCCAACAAAAGTAAGTGTTGCTTCAAATTCTGAATTCTTTGGAAAATTTTTTGTGTTTTGTATGTAAATGGCAGAACGACCTTCATTTAATGTATAAGTACCTTGACGCATTTTTCTAATTTTATCGGCAGCATTGTGTGCGTCCCTTAGAAAAAAAGAAGTGGCATCTACAAGTACATTATTCCCTTCTTCTGCTTCCACATTAAAACTATATAAAATGGATTGTGCAAAGGATTCATTGACTGCTTTTTGTTCCCTTGGGTCATTGGTCACCGCACGATAATCATAATTGGGTTGTGTTAGCATTACTTTTTTACCTACACGATTAAAATAAACAATTCGAGTGTCTCCTATTTGTCCTCTATCAAGCCCAATATCATTGGATCCTAGACCAGCAGGCAAAGTGTTGACATATAAAAATGATGTGTTCATTTTATCAATAACTAAATAAATTTTTCCTTGACTAGCATCCCAATAGTAATTAAAGTAACCTTTTCTTAATTCCATATTTTTTGTTTTTTCAACAATGGAATTATTTTGTGCCTGAAGCATGAAAGGAATACAAAGAAACATTAATACATTTTTCATAGTCGTTCGATTTACATTAAATAAAAAATCCTTCCATTGACAATTAAGCAATGGAAGGATTAAGGTATGAAATTTACTGCAAAAATTATGCAGTTGGAGTAGTCGTAGATTCAGTGAAAAGTGTAGGGGCTACAACTGGAGCTGCTGGAGCTGGAGCTGGTGCAGCTTTTTTAGCTGGAGCTTTTTTCTTAGGAGCCGCTTTTTTTACTACTTTTTTTGCTGCTTTTTTAGGAGCTGCTTTTTTTGCAGTTTTTTTAGCTGGAGCTTTTTTCTTAGGAGCCGCTTTTTTTACTACTTTTTTTGCTGCTTTTTTAGGAGCTGCTTTTTTTGCAGTTTTTTTAGCTGGAGCTTTTTTCTTAGGAGCCGCTTTTTTTACTACTTTTTTTGCT
>JAFMJX010000136.1 GCA_017853235.1 Chitinophagaceae bacterium
TCCTATCCCCCAAACCGTATCGGTAGGATATAAAATGAGTCCTCCTTTTTGTAAGGTTTGCAAACAGGTATTAATATCATCTTCCATTAAAAACATGCTGCAAATTAAACAATACCGAGTAATAAATCATAATGTTGAATGTGTAAAACAAAGTCAAATATATTTAGTGCATACTTGTATTTTTGCCAAAATTTAAACCATGGAATTAAAAGATCAAATAGTAGAAGCATGGGGCAATCGCGAATTGCTCAAGAATGAAACTTATAGTAACGCTGTGCGAGCCGTGATCGAAGAAGTTGATAAAGGCAGATTACGCGTTGCAGCTCCTACCCCAAATGGATGGGAAGTAAATGAATGGGTAAAACAAGCAATCCTTATGTATTTTGCCATTCAACCTATGCAAACCTGGGAACTTGCCCCTTTCGAATTTCATGATAAAATGTTATTGAAATCCAATTATGCAGGATTAGGTGTGAGAGCTGTTCCACATGCAGTGGCACGTTATGGTGCTTATTTAGCTAAAAATGTAGTGTTAATGCCTAGTTATGTGAATATCGGTGCATTTGTGGATGAAGGAACTATGGTTGACACTTGGGCCACCGTAGGAAGTTGTGCTCAAATTGGCAAGGGAGTACATTTAAGTGGCGGAGTGGGCATTGGAGGTGTTTTAGAACCTTTGCAAGCAAGTCCAGTCATTATTGAAGATGGCTGTTTTATTGGAAGTAGATGTATTGTAGTAGAAGGGGTACATGTAGAAAAAGAAGCAGTTTTAGGGGCCAATGTAGTTTTAACGCAAAGCACTAAAATTATTGACGTAAGTGGTGAAACCCCAATCGAATACAAAGGAAGAGTTCCCGCCCGAAGCGTGGTGATTCCAGGAACCTACCAAAAGTCATTTCCTGCAGGTGATTATCAAGTAAGTTGCGCTTTGATTATTGGACAAAGAAAGCCTAGTACCGACCTTAAAACAAGCTTAAATGATGCATTGAGGGATTTTAATGTTGCGATATAAAGATGTAGGTAAACATCTCATTTTCACTTCTTTATAAGATAAATAACAAGGGCCCCTTCACGGAATCGTGAAGGGGCCCTTGTTTTAAAAAAGTTGGGGTGACCAGGACGAATCCCAACCACCCCGATTATCCTTCCCCCAAAGGATAATATATTCAATAATTTAATAATATAATTTTATTTCTTATTATTATTTAGCAAATATGCTATTGTATTAAAATAATAGCATCAATTAATGCAATAAAAAAGTGGAAAAATTATTAATCTTAATTAAAATTTGATTATCAATACATTTTATATTATTAATTTATAATATTTTAAAATAATACATAAGAAAATAACTTAATTCATATAATTTACTATTTTTAGTATATGAATTTTTTAAAAATTACCCTCATTAGCATATTTCTACTGGTTGCTAATGCCCTATTTTCTCAAAACATCATCACATACAATCAACTTCAAAAGCAGGAAATTGATCTTTTAGATATTATCACTAAAGACAGCATTTATCCACTTAACTTGAATATTGATGGGGATCTATTCAAATTTGGACAAATAAAACCCGCGCTATCTACCATAGCAATAATTAAGGATAAAAAAGATGTTTATATCCAAGCAATGGGTACAGGCAAACTTTACAAAATCTTTAAAAGCAATGTGGGAAATTATCAATTACTAAAACTAGATTCTACTTTTTTTAACGGAGCCAACTTTCATGCATTTACATTTAGCTTTCATGATACCTTATTCCAACTTGGTGGAGATGGGCACTGGCATATAAGAGGTATCCTTACCTACTTTAGTCCCAAAACACATGAATGGGAATTATATACCACGAACAAACAAGTGAATACTTTTTTAAGTGAAAACTATGGCTTAATGGTGAAGATGGATTATCAAAATAATAAACTTTATTCTACAAATTCATTCATACAATCCAATTTTCCAGCCACTTTAAATGTAGAAAGCGTAGATAGCACTCGGGAACTTGACATCAGATCCCATAGTTGGCAAACACTTGGTAAAACAAGCCCTGAATTAATGTCTATTATCAATAAAAACAAAACATCTATTGTAGACATTGGTAAATTTCTCATTTTTCAAAATTACCTTGAATTTTATTGGCTCGACTTTGCCCATAACCGTTACGGAACACTCAACGCTAAAACAAACAACGAATTAAAAGAAATTTGGTTGAGTTTATACACCACCAATGCTCCGTATAAAAGTTTTCAATTTGCTTTAGGTAATACCATATATTTTATCAAATTGAACAATGAAAATGAGCTCAGTTACAAAACCTATACAATTCCTGAAAATGCTTTTAATTTTGAAAATAGCAAAACAATTTATACTCCAGTGAACCCTTTTTGGGATGGCATCGTGAATCATTTTGAAGAAACCATGAAGTACCTTATTATAAGTTTAGTTTCCTTGGGCTTTTTAATTTATTTCATTTTCAAATTAAGTAAACGTAAAAAAATACCTAAACAGGTTGCAGATATTTTAAACCAAAACTTTTTTCATTCATTATCGGTAGTTGAAAAAGAATTGCTAGAAGTATTATATCAGCATCATTTAAAAGGCGAAACCATATCTACAAAATTGATTAATAAAATTATTGGGGTGCAACAAAAGGATGTAATGACTCAAAATAAGACACGTAGTGATTATTTTATAAAAATCAACCAGAAATTCAAGTTAGCTACCCAAAAAGATACGGCCCTTATTGTAAAATCAAGAGATACCGTTGATAAAAGACAATACAACTATGGCTTGCAAGACGAATTTGTAAAGGAATTGGGAGCATTGTTGAAAAACTAAAAAAAGTTTCTTTAAAAATTTGATTTAAAACGACCACCTAATTAATTTATACCACCAATAAGCTGCAACCTCTTCGGGCACTAGTATCTAATCTGCCCAATACTTTGAAACTGCCATCTGCATATACTTCACCAATATCCTCGGTAGCAATGAAACAACAACTGTGTATATTCGCTAAGTCAATGATATGTAAAATCCCTTTTCCTTGAGAGGAAATTGCTACAGGATCTTCTTCATCACTTACCATTACTTTCATCCAAGGAGGACATTTAAAAATACCATCTTGAATGGAATAAGCTTGGCTTAAAAGTTCGGTCATACCATATTCTGAATGAATGGTTTTTACTCCTAATTTTTCGCTTAATAACTTATGTAATTGTGCTCGAGTAAGTTCTTGTTTACGCCCTTTCATCCCCCCAGTTTCAATGACTGTAGTGTGTTTTAATTGCTGAGGAAAAGCCTCTGCAAAATCGATTAATGCAAAACTGACCCCTATCAACCATACTTTTTGTCCTTTAAGTTCTAATTTTTGTAAAAGTTCATTTAATGCAATAAAGTCATATAAATAAAATCCACTATCTGGATGTCCCGATTGTTTGATAAGATTTTCAACCATATAGACCAATGATGAATGACTGCGTTCCAAATAAGAAGGTAATAATCCAATGATACACCAATCACTCGGTGTTCCATAAAATAATTCAAAGCAAGTAGAAAAACTGTCTTGATACAAACTTAGATCTTGAACCCAATGCTTACTGGTGACATCCTGTGTGGTTCCACTACTTTCAAAATAGGTATGCGGATTTTTACCTATTAATACTTCCCTTGATTTAAAAAAAGAAATGGGTAAAAAAGGGATTTGAGCAATTGTATTAGGGGTAGATAATGGAATATTCCATGCTTTAATCCATTCTTGATATACCTCATTATGTTGCGTTTGCCAATGGTATATTTTGTTGGCCAATTCAAAAAAAGTATCGGCTTTTAAATTTTTGAGTTCCTCCCACTTTATAGGTGTTGGTAGCTGCATGATTCAAATATGAATGGTCTGATATGGGGCAAAAGTAGGTATAAATTTTTAGCAATTAGTAGTATCTTGCACTAGTTAATTAAATTACTATTATGGCAAAAGCAGCTTCTTCAAAAACAACAAAATCAAGTAAAAAAGAATTGATTCAACCCAATTCTTATGCGTTTTTAACCCAATATATAAACAACCCCTCTCCCGTTGGTTTTGAAACTAGTGGGCAAAAAATTTGGTTAAATTATATTTCAAAATATGTTGATACTACTTTCACCGATCCTTATGGTACTGCAGTTGGTGTTATGAATCCGGATGCTCCATTTAAAATAGTGATAGAAGCGCATGCAGATGAAATTTCTTGGTTTGTAAATTATATCAGTGATCAAGGATTGATCTATTTAAAAAGAAATGGCGGGGTAGATCATCAAATTGCACCTTCCATGCGCGTTTGGATTCATGGTAAAAAGGGACCCGTTAAAGCAGTATTTGGCTGGCCTGCTATTCATACTCGTTTAAGTAATCCAGAACAAAAAGAACCACAACCCAAAGTGGACAACCTTACATTAGATTGTGGAGCAAGATCTAAAAAAGAAGTTGAAGCCCTTGGTATTCATATTGGCGCTGTTGTAACCTATCAAGAAGGAATAGATGAATTAGCCAATAATTTTTTAATTGGTCGTGCATTTGACAATCGCATTGGAGGATTTATGATTGCGGAAGTAGCACGCTTATTAAAAGAAAATAAAAAGAAATTACCCTTTGGTTTATATATCGTTAATGCGGTACAAGAAGAAATTGGCTTAAGAGGGGCAGAAATGATAGCGCGACGTATCAAACCCAATATCGCAATCATCACTGATGTGACACATGACACACATACGCCAATGATTAATAAAGCAATTGAAGGTGATATTCAATGTGGTAAAGGACCTTCTTTGGCATATGCTCCTGCGATTCATAATAAATTATTACAAATTGTTGAAGCAACTGCAAAAGCTAAAAAAATACCCGTTCAATTTAGAACCTTAAGTAGAAGCACCGGAACAGATACCGATAGTTTTGCTTATGCAAATGACGGATGTCCATCGGTGTTAATTTCTATGCCATTAAGATACATGCATACTACTGTTGAAATGATCCATAAGAAAGATGTGGCCGACACCATACAGTTAATGTATGAAACATTATTAGCGCTTTCGCCTAAAACGA
>JAFMJX010000137.1 GCA_017853235.1 Chitinophagaceae bacterium
AATAAAAACTTTTTATGAACGTTCCCGTAAATATTCCTATAAATGAAGGGAGACTAAGGAATTTTAATGTTTCTTTGTAAGTACACCCTTAACTAAAAATATGTCTAATATTCAGTTTACAGCTCCTAAGTTTCCAGTGGTAGCAAAATCATTGCATTCCGAATTAAAAAGAAGAGTGAACGCCTATATGGAACAGCATGATATTAAAAGTACTGGTAACTATAAATTATTTTCAAAAGCAGTTATTTTATTAAGTCTTTTTGTAGTAACTTATATTCATTTAGTATTTTTTACGCCACCCACTTTTTACGCCATTATAGAATGTGTTTTTTTTGGTGGATTAATTGCTGCAATTGGGTTCAATGTGATGCACGATGGGAGTCATGGAAGTTTTAGTAAATATGCCTGGTTAAATAAATTAGCCTCCTCTTCAATAAGTGTATTAGGAGCAAGTCGTTTTATGTGGGGTATGAAACATGTCACCATACATCATACCTATACTAATATTGATGGTGTTGATGATGATATTGAAGTGGGTGTTTTCATGCGCATGGCGCCAACACAAAAACACTATTTATTGCATCGTTTTCAACATATTTATTTTTGGGTTTTATATTGTTTATTATATATTTTCTGGCTTTTCTTTACCGATTATCAAAAATATTTTTCACGAAAAATTGGATCTGTCAGTTTAAAGAAAATGACATTTTTGGATCATCTTGAATTTTGGACTGTAAAATTATACCATGCTGCCGTATTTATTTTAGTGCCAGTATATTTGGTTGGCTGGGTGAGTTGGCTGGTAGGATTTTTAGTGACAACCTGTTTTGCTGGGTTCGTTTTGAGCATTGTATTTCAATTGGCTCATACTGTGGTAGATGCTGAATTCCCAACAGCAATTCAGCCCGATAATGTGATGCCAGATGAATTTGCAGCACATCAAATTCAAACCACTGCAAACTTTGCTACTAAAAGTAAAATTGTAAGCTGGTTAGTAGGAGGGTTGAATTTTCAAATAGAACATCATTTGTTTCCTAAAATTTCGCATGTACATTATCCTGCTATTGCTGAAATTGTCAAAAAAACATGTGCAGATTTTAAATTGAAATATAACGAATATCCAACTGTCGCGCGCGCAATTAAAGCACATATTCAGTACTTAAAAATAATGAGCAAACCTAATTTCGCTTAAATATAAAATTGCTTTAAAGCAAGCTATTTTAAATTTTATTGTATTTAAAAAAGCCCCTTTTTTGGAGGGGCCTTTTTAATAGGAAAACATTTTTTTAAGAAGCTTTCTTTTTTCTTGCGGTCTTACGAGGAGGGTTTGCTTTTAATTCAGCAATAATGGCATTGACTTCTTCAATAGTCAAGGTTTCTACTTTTTCCTGCTGTTCTTTAGTTAATTTGTAATTACGTAATCCTTGTTTAATGTAAGGGCCATAAGGACCGCGTAATAATTGTATTTTTTCTTTTTCAAATACCTTAATTGTACGTTCTTCTTTTGCCTTACGCTTTTCGGCAATCATGGGGGTCAATTCCTCCAACGTGACGGTGTAAGGGTCCATTTCCTTATTGAGAGAGTAAAACTTCTTAGCATGGGCTGCATATGGGCCAAAACGACCTATATTCACTGTCACTTCCTCCTTTTCAAATAAACCTAGGGTTCTAGGTAATTTGAATAATTCCATAGCCTCTTCAAAATTGATAGTTTCAATACTTTGACTGGCTTTCAATTTAGCAAATCGAGGTTTTTCTTCTTCATCTTGATGTCCAATTTGAACCATGGGGCCATATCGACCCATGCGTGCAATTAGTTTTTTCCCACTCACAGGATCAAATCCTAATTCCCTTTCCCCTTTTGCTCTTTCGGCAGTTTCAAGGGTATGTTCGATGGTGGTATGGAAAGGCTCGTAAAAGGAAGCAATCATATCGCTCCATAATAATTTACCTGCAGCAATTTCGTCAAATTCACCTTCAATTTTAGCTGTAAATCCAAAGTCCATGACTTTTGAAAAGTGTAATTTTAAAAAGTCGGTGACTACTAATCCTAAGTCGGTAGGGGATAATTTATTTTTCTCAGCGCCTGTAACTTCCGAAGCAGTCACAGTTTTTATTTCATCTTTGTTGTTTAAAGATAAAATTTGATAGTTTCTTTTGATTCCTTCTTTCTCTCTTTTCTCTACATAATTACGTTTCATGATGGTAGTAATAGTAGGAGCGTAGGTGGAAGGTCTTCCAATTCCTAATTCTTCTAATTTTTTTACCAAAGAAGCTTCTGTGTATCTTGAACTTGGACGGCTGAATCTTTCTAATCCAGTCATTTCAATAAAGTCTAATTGTTGCCCTACTGTTAAAGGAGGTAATAAACTTTCGTCACCTTCTTCCAAACTGTCATCTTCCTCATCATCGTCTTTACTTTCTAAGTATACTTTTAAGAAGCCATCAAATTTCATTACTTCACCCGATGCAGTTAAATTTTCTTTGTTGGTAGAAATTTCAATTTTCGCAACTGTTTTTTCAAACTGCGCATCACTCATTTGAGATGCTATGGTTCTCTTCCAAATTAATTCATATAAACGATTCAAGTCGGCATCATCTACTTTACTTTCATTCATATAAGTTGGGCGAATAGCTTCGTGCGCTTCTTGTGCACTTTCATTTTTATTCTTGAACTTTCTAGGTTGATAATATTCATTACCAAAACTAGATTTGATTTCTTTTTGAATCGCATCAATAGCAGTTTCACTTAAACTAATACTATCAGTTCTCATATAAGTGATTTTACCACTTTCATATAATTTTTGAGCCAATAACATTGTTTTACTCACACTGTATCCTAGCTTTCTTGATGCCTCTTGTTGTAAGGTTGAAGTCGTGAAAGGTGCAGAGGGAGTGCGTTTCCCGTCTTTAACTTGAATTTCTTTTACAGTATATGTAGCACCTTTGCAATCGTTTAAAAATTTTTCTGCCGATTTCCCATTGGCAATTTTTTGAGGTCCTTCAGCTTTAAATTTGACTTTCTTTTTTTGAATATCTAAAGCCGAAAATAATGCCGAAATTTTATAAACGCTTTCAGGATTAAATTGATTGATTTCTCTTTCTCTTTCTGCAATTAATCTTACTGCTACACTTTGTACTCTTCCTGCACTCAAACTTCTTTGCATTCCAATTTTACGCCATAAAACTGGGCTTAACTCAAAACCTACTATACGATCTAAAATACGACGTGCTTGTTGTGCGTCTACTAAATCCATATTTATAAATCGAGGATTATCTACTGCTTTTTTAATGGCAGGAGCAGTGATTTCATGAAAAACAATTCTTTTTGTTTTCTTAGGATCTAAACCTAATACTTCTGATAAATGCCAACTGATACTTTCTCCTTCTCGATCCTCATCCGATGCTAACCAAACTTCCTTTGCTTTTTTAGCCATGGATTTTAATTCTTTCACCACTTTTTCTTTATCTGCAGGAACAGTATATCTGGGTAAAAAGTGATTTTTAAGATCAATCCCCATGTCCACCTTTTCTAAATCACGGATATGACCATAACAACTTCTTACTTCAAAATCATCTCCCAAAATTTTCTCTATGGTCTTTGCCTTTGCAGGGGACTCCACAATTAATAAGTTCTTTGCCATACGCCACAAGGGTGTTTATATATTGAAAATCAACAATTTATAAAATAAAAAAGGGCCACTTTTTAGGGGTTCACATTTTTATTCTCGCGTTGCAATATTATAGCATTCGGCTAAAAAATAAAAATTACTTGAATTTAGGGAGCTAAAAATTGCATGATTTGGTCTATTACGGCTTGGTTTTTATATACTTTATTATGTCCTAATCCATTGGTAATCAAGAATTTGATTGAATTGCCTGCTTTTTTTTGAAAATCTTTTAAATCAGTATAGGGACAAACCGAGTCGTTTTCGTCATGGACCCACAAAATTGGACCAGGATAATTTTGAATAGCTCTATCCGCTTCAAAGTAACTGATGGGTTGAGAAGAACGTTGTTTTACAATATCTAAAAACGCATTTCGGATGTCTTCACTAAAATGCATCATATTAAAATAATTTTCGAAACTAGTGGTGGTTTTGGTGGCTGGGGCAATTAATACAAAACGATGATCCATTGGATTTTCAATGGTTTCTGCAATCAAGGCTAATGTAATTCCCCCTAAAGAATGACCTATAAAATGGTCGATAGGTCCTAATTGTTGGTGAATTTGCTCAATGGCACTCTTATATATAGGTATATTGATGTGTTTTCCTTCACTTTGTCCATGTGCAGGGGCATCAAAAATGAGGACTCTATATCCTAGTTTTAATAAAGGCGATACGTACTGTTCAAATTTATATCCAAAACTCGCATACCCATGTGCAATAAGTACTGTTTTGCCATTTTCTTTGGGGGATTTCCATTCAAATCCTTTGATCACAATTCCCTCTTTTAATGAAAGGCTTTTTCGCTGCGCTTGGTGAAATAGGGCTGGCGCTTTACGTTTTTTATATTTTGGATATGGGGTACAAAACAAATCAAATGCTATTTTCCCAGCAATGGGCGGGGATACCATACCTAGGGTTTTAAATTTGGTTCTTAAATAACGCAAATACATCCTTTCTGAAAATCCATTTTTAGCCATGCATTCAATTTTGCTGCAAAGATAGCTTGGGACCCTCTATATGGTTTATTTTTTTTGTATTTCGTAATGAAAAAATACTTTTTGAGTGAAGGCATTCACTGTTTAGCTCTATTTTTGCAAAATATATTTAAAAGAACTATGTATTCTATCAAAATCAATTTTGAACAAAAAGGTTTAGAGTCAGTAACACTTCAAAATGTGGAAGCCGACCAAAGTATTTTAGAAGCCATTTTAGATGCAGGTATTGAATTGCATCATAATTGTGGTGGCGTTTGTGCATGCAGCACTTGCCATTTATACGTAAAAGAAGGAGCCGATTTTTTAGCTGAGTTGTCCGATAAAGAGGAAGATTTTATAGATCGTGCAGTAAGTCCTCGTATAGAATCACGTTTAGGATGTCAATGCATTTTAGATCCCAAA
>JAFMJX010000138.1 GCA_017853235.1 Chitinophagaceae bacterium
TTGCTATTCTTAATCTACTAATCAAAAAACAGTCTTGTATATGTGGGGTGATCGTAAATGAGCTTCCCATTTCACAAAGCACCGTTTCTCAACATCTAAAAGAATTGAAAGAAGCGGATTTGATAAAAGGGGAAATAGAAGGAACATCCATTTGCTACTGTATTAATGAAAAGGAATGGGAAAGTGCACGTACTTTAATTATAAGCCTATTTGATAATGGTTTAACGATCAGAACTAAATGCTGCTGAATTGTAAAATCAATCAGCCTTCATTAACAAAAAAAGAAAAGCATGAAAACAGCAGAAGAACTTAAACAAATTGTAAAAGATAAATACAGCGAGATTGCCCTTCAAGACAAAGAGATAAATATGTCTTCGTGCTGCGGAGCAGGTGGTTGTTCTACAGAGATTTATAATATCATGAGTGATGACTATTCTTCATTGGAGGGGTATAATTCCGATGCAGACTTAGGATTAGGCTGTGGATTACCTACACAATTTGCCAAGATCAAAAAAGGTGATGTTGTAGTAGATTTAGGAAGTGGGGCGGGGAACGACTGCTTCATAGCCAGGCATGAGGTTGGTGAAACTGGTAAAGTAATTGGTATCGACTTTACGCCAAAAATGATTGAAAAGGCAAGAATGAATGCAGAAGCCAGGGGTTATAATAATGTGGAATTCCGAGAGGGAGACATTGAGCGCATACCTATTACATCGAATGTTGCTGATGTAATTGTCAGCAATTGCGTACTCAATCTCGTTCCAAATAAGGATGGAGTCTTTAAAGAGATTTTAAGAGTCTTAAAACCAGGAGGGCACTTTAGTATCAGTGATGTAGTAGTAGTGGGTTCGCTGCCAGAAGGCTTAAGAAAAGATGCAGAAATGTACGCAGGTTGTGTATCTGGCGCAATTCAGAAAGAAGTCTATTTAGAACTAATACATACAAATGGGTTTGAAAATATTAGCATTCAAAAACAAAAGGCAATCAATATCCCAGAAGACATACTGAAAAACTACTTGAATGAAAAGGAAATAAATTCCTTCAAAAAAGGATCTGCCGGTATTTTCAGTATCACAGTATTTGCCCGCAAACCAATACTGAATAAAAATTCAGCTTGTACTCCTGGCGGCGGGTGTTGCTAAATCATATCGTATGAAAAAAATATTAGTACTTTGTACAGGAAACTCTTGCCGGAGTCAAATTGCGCATGGCTATTTACAACATATTGGACTTGATAAGGTAGAAGTATATAGTGCCGGTATTGAAACACATGGAGTTAATCCGATGGCAATCGCAACTATGAAGAATGATGGTATTGATATTTCTAACCATACATCAAATAATATAGCAGAGTATCAACACATAGAATTTGACTACGTCATTTCTGTTTGTGACAATGCAAAGGAAAGATGTCCAATTTTCCCAGGTAAGGCTATCAAACTACATCATAATTTTCCAGATCCCGCCAAAGCAAAAGGAAATGAGCAAGAAATAGAAAATGAATTCAAACGTGTTAGAGAAATGATTAAAGATTACTGCCGCCATTTCATAAAGGAAAATATAGAATAAACCGAATCCATATCTTTGATTTAAGTAATTTACGACGCATGAATTCGGTTCGTCACTTTTTTAATAAATACAGAAAAGAAATATTTGTAGGATTAATTGTTTTTTTATTTCTTCTCTTCAGAGATTTATTTAGATCGCTTCGTTAGTGGCAATCCTTTTATAGACTCATCAATTTGTCCATTGTTATAGACTAAATGTCCATTTACAAATGTATGCGTAACCTTTGCGTGAAATGTGGTTCCTAGTAAAGGAGTCCAAGCACATTTAGACAAAACACATTCGTTAGTAACCGTCCACGCGGCGTTCAAATCAACGATTACTAAATCGGCGTAATATCCCTCACGAATAAAGCCCCTATTCTGTATCCCATAAAGTATAGCTGGATTATGAGACATTTTCTGAATAATCTTTTCAAGCGTAATCAGACCTCTCCGATAAAATTCAAGCATAATATTCAATGAAAACTGAATAATGGGCGCACCTGACATGGCTTTAAAATAAGACTGCTGTTTTTCCGCTAGTGTATGCGGCGCATGATCTGTTGTAACAATATCAATCCTGTCATCTACTAAAGCTTGCAGCAAACCAATTTTATCTTTCTCAGTTTTAATGGCGGGATTCCATTTAATTAAAGTGCCTAAACGCGCATAATCCTTATCTGAAAACCATAAATGGTGTACGGACACTTCCGTTGTAATATTTTTTTCTTCAAGCGGAATATCATTTCTAAACAAATGCGTCTCTGCCTCCGTAGTCAAATGTAAAATATGAAGTCGAGCATTATACTTATTGGCAATGGCAATAGCATTTTTAGTAGCCTCATAACAGGCCTTTTCGCTACGAATCAAAGGATGAAACTCTACTGGCACGTCTTCCCCATATTTCTCTCTATAAATGCTTTCGTTTGCTTCAACTAGTTGCTCTTTCTCAGAATGAATTGCCACAATTGATTTACAATTTGCAAGAAGTCTTTCTAAGATCGCTGGATTATCAGCAAGTAGATTACCCTTTTTTGTAAAATAAAGACCATCATCTGAAACGGCTAATAAACTAGAGGTATCCAGCTTTAATATTTCTTCCAGGTTATCGCCATTAACCCCTAAAAAAAAGCCATAGTTTGCAATTGACTTAGCGCTAGCTAATTTATTCTTTTCCTCAAGCGTTGTCAAGTTCAAGACATTTGGAATAGTATTTGGCATGTCGATAAAAGAGGTGATGCCACCTGCCACTGCGGCTCTGCTTTCACTAGTGAAATCAGCTTTATGCGTAAGGCCTGGTTCACGAAAATGCACCTGGCCATCAATAATACCCGGAATCAAATACTTTCCTGTTCCGTCTATTACTGTAGCTAAATCAGCAGGAATCTGTTGGCCAATCGATAAAATATATGAGTCTTCAATTAATACATCGCCACAAGTAATAGTCCCTTCGTTTACAATTTGGATATTTTTAATTAATGTCCTTTTTGCCATAAATATTGATACAAAATATTAAATATCATATGAAGGATTAATCCAGGCTAGCGTTTTCGGGTGTCAATGATGTATTGGATTTTCCATCCCCTGGATGACTTTACCAAACAAAACGCATTTACACCACTGTGGCTAAAAGTGCCATTATAATAAAATCGATACGGAGTCCAAACAAATGCCAACGGCGAATCGATTTTAATATCCCCATACTCGATTATCTCATTTAATGCACCCTTTTTTTGTTTGCCGACTAAGGATGCAAAATTGCTGACCGCCTCCTGTCGTACACTCGCTAGATTCTCTTTATTAGTAATAATAGTTTGCATGATTGCCTCTTCCATAAACACTGCTGCAACAGCTATAGAATCAGCCTCCTGCATTCCCTTAAATAATTGATTAATCACTCCCTTAATTTCCTCCTGCGGATCTTGTGCAATTATCGGACTCATAATGAAGAAAAAGAGAAAAAATAAATTACACTTCATAGTTAACATGATTAATAAGGGCGGCTCAGATCGCGCAAATGAGAAACGTGCGAAGCTATTGCTAATCGAACTTTAGGGTATTCGATATATGGGATTTGAAATTGAGCGCAGGTATCACGTATTATTTTACTTATAGCAGGATAATGTATATGAGAAATTCGAGGGAAAAGATGATGTTCAATTTGAAAATTCAAACCTCCTAACCACCAAGAAATAAATCGATTATGGGTAGCAAAATTTGCTGTCGTCTTCAATTGATGTATAGCCCACTCTTCCTCAACGGGCATTGTTTTCTTATCAGAGGAAATAAATGAAGTGTCTTCTACCGTATGCGCCAATTGAAATACAATACTTAATATAAAGCCTGTAAATAAACCAAATGCTAAAAAACCAAACAACCACGCTTTGAACCCTAAAATAGAGATCGGAATAATTATAAAAAAGAGAAAGTGCGTTGACTTAAAAAACCAAAAAGAGAGATGATCCTGTATTTTCATGGGTTTTAAAGGAACTTCTCCAATCTTCTTTGTAAAGTATTTTTTATAGTCAGTGAAAAATATCCACCATAAGTAAAGTAAAGAATAGGCGGCCCAAAAATACCAATGCTGAAAACGATGTATTTTATAATGGGTTTGTGAATCGCACAAGCGCAAGAGCGGCCTTGCTTCAATATCATCATCCACGCCATCAATATTTGTATAGGTATGGTGGATAATGTTATGCTTGGTCTTCCACATAAAATTATTAGCCCCCAACATATTTAAGGTGAGCCCAGCTAACTTATTGACCCAATTCCGGCTACTGAATGAACCGTGAATACCATCATGCATAATATTAAAGCCAACAGCAGCCGTAAGTCCTCCGAGCACTAAACACTCTACGATTGCCCAAAATGCCGGGGGTGTGAAAAAAACCAGATGAATATATACTGTCACATAGCTGGCTAATAGAAGTAATGCCTTGCTATACAGCTTCCAATTACCGGTGCTTTTCAATTGATGAGATTCAAAATAGTCGGTAATACGCTTTTTAAGCTCCGCATGAAAAGACTGCGCCACATTATCGTTTAAACCGGGCGCTTGTATTGTTTTACTGCCCTTGAACTTGGGTAGTTGCATAATAGGTTTTATTAATAGGTACTAAAGATAGTAATTCAAAAACATAAAAGCCTTGATTTAACTTTTTGATATGTACTCACGAAGATGCTGCGTTAATCTTGCATTAAACCGCTGCAGCGATGTGATATTAAGTTGTAACGTAAGCATATCAATTCTATAACCTAAAAGTTCTGTTTTGAGCTCATAAATATTGGCAGCAGATACATCACGATAAACTAGAGGAAACGTGCTAGGGTGATCTTTCTCATGCAATAAATAATAAGTTCGATCAAACATAGTTTTATGCAATATCATAAGTCGCTCAGATCTTTGTTGCCAATAATCATCAACAATCTGCTGTAAAATAGTATAGCGCCGTGCGTAAGCGGCTAGATTATAAATAACAGAATCTGACTTAATCAAGCGCAGATTTCCAGCC
>JAFMJX010000139.1 GCA_017853235.1 Chitinophagaceae bacterium
GTAGTATATTGACAGGTTTGGGATATGGTCATAAAAACGAAGGTGGATTTACTTATTTTTCAATCATGATTGATTTACTCAACAATCCTGGCTCCCCTTATTATGATGGTTTTAATAAAAAGCAACCTATTTTTAGAGCAGGTATAGGTTTCCCTGTAAGATTTGGATCAGCCAGCAAAAAAAAATGAATAAACCTTTTTTAAGATAGTACCTGAATTAATTCTTCCAAAGTGTTACAAACTTCAAATTGATATTGAGCACGCTCATACATGAAATCTTCTGTTTCCATTTTATTCAACAACGCAATTAATGCGTCGTAATAGCCTTCAAAATTATAAATAATTACTTTTTTGTCATGAATGCTTAGGTTGTTCCAAACCAACATTTCAAAAAGTTCATCCATGGTTCCTAAACCACCAGGCAACACAATGGCTGCCTCCCCTTTATCATACAATAGCAACTTGCGTTCATGCATGTTTTCGGTTACAATTAATTCGGTTAACCCCTCATGTTGCGCTTCCCATTCTAATAAAAGCTTTGGAATAATACCAATTACTTTGCCGCCATTTTTTAAACAGCCATTAGCGACTGCACCCATGATTCCTTTATTGCCGCCACCATATATTAATGTCACTTGATGCTTTGCTAATAAATTACCAAGCTGTATTGCTTGTTGCTCGTAAGCTGGATTTTTACCAGGCTTTGACCCACAAAAAACAGTAACAGATTGAATTTTCATACCAAAGAATTTATACTTAATTGCTGTTCAAATATAGGGGTAATTTCAAAGATTCTTATTACTTTGCTTTATCAAATACCTACTATGAGTGCGACCCTTTTATTTGGCTTTGTAATTGCTTATTTTTTAGTCCTTTTAGGAGTAGCTAAAATAGCCGGCAAAAACAGCAATAACATGTCTTTTTTCATTGGCAATAAAAATAGCAATTGGATGCTGGTGGCATTTGGCATGATTGGAACTTCCTTAAGTGGTGTCACTTTCGTAAGTGTTCCAGGAGCAGTAACAACCGACGCTTTTCATTATTTACAAATTACTTTAGGATATTTGTTAGGATATATTGCAATAGCGTATGTTTTACTTCCTATTTACTACAAACTCAATTTAACTTCCATCTACTATTATTTGGAAAATAGATTAGGATTGGGTGCTTATAAAACGGGGGCTTCTTTTTTTATATTATCACGCACCTTGGGTGCCACTGCCAGATTGTATTTGGTAGTAAAAACATTACAAGTATTTATATTAGACAACATGGGGGTCCCGTTTTGGGCTACCACACTTGTTATTTTAATTATGATTCTTTTATATACTTATGAGGGAGGTGTAAAAACAATTGTGTGGACAGATACCCTTCAAACCTCAGGTATGTTATTGGGATTGATCATTTGTTCAGTTTATATTTTATCCTCACTCCACTTTTCTGTATCAGATGCTTTTGCAGCCATGGATGCAAAAGGGATATCAAATGTTTTTGATTTTAATGTGAACAATAAATCCTTTTTTCTAAAACAAATTATAGGAGGTGCATTTGTGACACTGACTATGACAGGATTAGATCAGGAAATGATGCAAAAAAACATTTCGGTGAAAACCTTGAAAGATGCTCAAAAAAACATGGTAACTATTGGCTTTACCATGTTGCTCGCAATTAGTTTGTTTTTGTTTTTAGGGGGATTACTTAATTTATATGCTGCACAAAATAATGTTACTGCTGTAGGTGATAGTTTATTTCCTACCCTAGCTTTGACACATATGCCTCCCTACATTTCTATCATATTTATTCTAGCCTTAATTTCGGCTTTGTTTCCAAGTGCAGATGGAGCTATTACCGCACTTACATCTAGTTTTTGCATTGATATATTAGGCATGCAAAAACAAGCGGATTGGGAAGAAGCAAAAAGAAAAAAAATAAGACAAAGAGTACATTTAAGTTTTGCATTCATTTTTTTACTCTTAGTACTCGTTTTTAAATGGATCGACAATAAGAGTATTATAGATTTAATCTTAAAAATTGCTTCCTATACTTATGGACCTTTATTAGGTTTATTTGCTTTTGGTATCCTAACAAAAAGAACCATCAAAGATCAATGGGCATTTTTACCTTGTTTTATAGCACCCCTTCTGTGTTTATTACTGGATAACCTGCAACCAATATTGTTTGGCAATTTTAGAATTGGTCAAGAATTATTGATCATCAATGGTTTATTTACTTTTATAGGTTTGTGGTTCATTTCATCCTCCAATAGCGAAAAAAAATAGAACTTTGCGCATGGATTTTATCAACCCTCTAGCAAATGAGTATTGTGCACAATTTAGCAATAGTACTCCCTCTTTTTTAAGAGACATGTACGAGGCCACTTTGGCATCCCACCCCCATGCACATTTACAAAGTAGTTGGACGCAAGGAGGATTTTTAGCTTTTTTAAGTCAAATAATGGCGCCAAAACGAATCTTGGAAATTGGTACTTTTACTGGTTTTAGCACTTTATGTTTGGTAGAAGGATTAACATCTGAGGGTGAAATGCATACCATCGAATTAAGAGCACAAGATGCACAAACTGCAAAAAATAATTTTACTAAATTAGCTCCCAATAAAAATATAACATTGCATCAAGGGGATGCCAAGGAAATACTTCCTCCATTAAATGGACCATGGGACATGGTATTCATTGATGCAGACAAAACAAGTTATATAGATTACTACACTATTGTACTGCCTCAGCTAAACAAGAACGGCATCATCATTGTTGACAATGTTTTATTTCATGGAGATGTTTTGCAAGATACAGTAACAGGAAAAAGTGCGAAAGCAATACAAGCGTTTAATGAATATGTTGCCAACGATACCTCTACACAACAAGTCATGTTAACAGTTCGTGATGGATTAACTTTAATTAGAAAAAAATAATGATGCTCCCTTTTAAAAAATATATTGTACGTTATTTCATATTGACAGGTATCATGTTATGGATACCACAATTAATACTTGCTCAAAAATTACCTGCTAAAACAACTACGCTCATTTATATCGATCAATACAAGGATATCGCTGTTGCCGAAATGAAACGCACTGGAATACCTGCTTCAATTACACTGGCTCAAGGTATTATCGAATCCAACAGCGGAGAAAGTAATTTGGCTGCTAATTTTAATAATCATTTTGGAATCAAATGCAAATCGGATTGGAAAGGCGAAACTACCTATCAAGATGATGACACCAAACAAGAATGTTTTAGAGTATACCCAAGTGCTCTTTATTCTTATATAGATCATTCTAACTTCATTAAAACCCGTCCTAATTATGCTCCACTATTTGAATTAGATCCTGTGGATGATTCGGCATGGGCTTATGGTTTAAAAAAAGCTGGATATGCAACCGCCATTGATTATCCTAAAAAGCTTTTAAAAGTAATTGATGATTACGAATTGTCCCAATATAACTTTCCAGAGTTAGAGAACGAAAAAGACAGCAGTGAAAATTTAGCTGCTCTGCATTCAGATACTCCTAAGCCCAAAATAACACTCCCTAAAAAAGATACCATCATCAAGGATACTTTGATTAAGGAAACTTTGAACAAGGATTCTGGCATCACAAACGAAAAGGCACTTCCCACTATTAATAAAGTTTCAGGTATCCAACAACCAAGCTCTAACAATACAAGTACCCCCGTTGCGATCAATAGTGTAAGTAGTATAAAAACAAACATAAAAGACACTTCCATCAAAACTATCAATCCCGCATTACAAGAAACCTCTAAAAAATCAGAGACTTCATCTGAAACGAAAGCAAAAGATAAATATCCAAATAAACTATTTAAAATCAATCAAGTGCCAGTGATATGGGCAACAAAAGGAACATCTTATTTGCAAATTGCTAAAGAACACAATATTCCTTTGTATAAAATTTTTAAATACAACGATATTCCTGAATCAGATTTAATCAACCAAAGTCAACTCATTTTTTTAGCAGCAAAAAAGAAAGAAGGTGCAACTACATTTCATACTATTCAAAAAGGAGAAACTTTGCATGAGATAAGCCAGGAAGAAGGAATACAATTGTCTTTGTTAAAATTATACAATCCTTCCATCCAACAAGACTCTTTAAAAATAGGCTCTCAATTATTATTAATACAACCCAAAGAGTCGAAAAGTAAAATCGTACTCAATAAAAAATAAAAAAAATGGAAACAGTTTCAATTCTTGATAAACAATTTGTGCCCTATTTATCTGCTGAAGAAATTCAAGAAAAAGTAGCTTTACTAGCACAACAGTTCAACCAAGAATATGCAGGCAAAAAGCCTCTATTTTTATCTATTCTCAATGGCTCTTTTTTATTTACTGCAGATCTTTTTAAAAAATTAACTATAGACGCTGAAGTATGTTTTGTAAAACTAGCTTCCTACAAAGGTGTAAGTTCCACGGGTAATGTCATCACTGCTATTGGTTTAGATACCAATTTAAAGGATAGACATGTGATCATTTTAGAAGATATTATTGATACAGGTAAAACCTTACATCACTTTTTGCCACAGCTTCAATCCTTACAAGTAGCATCCTTAAAAATTGCAGTCTTATTAAATAAAACAGAAGCATTAGCCTATCCTGTAAAAGTGGATTACGCATGCTTTGACATACCAAATAAATTTGTAGTAGGTTATGGATTAGACTACGACGGATTGGGACGCAACTACGATGCAATTTATCAATTAAAATAAAGGGCTAATTATCTGAAAGCCTCTTTAACGCGATCGTAAAAACTCTTTTCCCCTTTTACTGGCTTTGGTTTAAAGTTTTCACTTTCTTGCATTTTCTCCAACGCTATTTTTTCCTCTTCAGTGACATTTTGAGGCGTCCAAACATTTACATGAATTAGTTGGTCTCCTTTAGAATAGCCTTGAACTTCAGGGAAACCTTTTCCCTTTAATCTGAATATTTTTCCACTTTGGGTTCCTGCTGGAATTTTTATTTTTGCTCTACCATCAATTGTAGGCACTTCTACATTGGTTCCAAAAATGGC
>JAFMJX010000140.1 GCA_017853235.1 Chitinophagaceae bacterium
AGTTAACAAAGCAACAAAGTAAGATTGAAGCTTTACAACAAGAAGTCTTGTTTAAGGAAAATCAATTAAATGATTTGCATATTCAGATTGCTTCTAATACCAATCAATTAACAGAAGCTTCTGCGGCTATTATTGAAAGCCAACAACAATTGGCCACTATTCAAGCTGAATTAGTGGAGTCTATTCGTGTGAAAGAGGAAGAAGAATTGAAATTAAATGAAGCGGATCAGGCTTATTATAAGTTAAGAAACGAATTACAAGAAAAAGAAAGTGCTTTAAGGCATCAAGTGAAGTCCAAGGAGTCCATGGATCAATTAATCAACGATATTAAGGATAAATTAAACAATTTGAAATTGCAACTTTCAGGAATGAAAGAGCGTTTGAATGTTGAATTTAAAGTGGAGTTGGAAGAAATCTTGGATCAAGAACGTCAAACAGAAATTTCTTTAGAAGAATTACAAGCCAACACCGATCGTATGAAGAAGCGATTGGAAAATATGGGTGAAGTGAATCCTACAGCTATTGAAGCTTATACTGAAATGAAAAAACGTTATGATTTCATTTTAGAGCAAAAGAATGATTTAGTGACCGCTAAGGAAAGCTTAATGTTAACTATTCAAGAAGTAGAGGCAACAGCCAATCAAGCTTTCTTGGAAACTTATAATGTGGCCAGAGAAAATTTCCAAAAAGTATTTAAAGCATTATTTACTGAAGAAGATTCTTGTGATTTAATTTTAGTAGATCCGGATAACTTAGCCGAAACTGCCGTCGAAATCATTGCTCGTCCTAAAGGAAAACGTCCATCATCTATCAGTCAATTAAGTGGGGGAGAACGTACTTTAACGGCCACTGCCATGTTGTTTGCCATTTATTTAATCAAACCAGCACCATTCTGTATTTTGGATGAGGTGGATGCACCATTGGATGACGCGAACGTTGGTAAATTCACTCAAATGATTCAAAAATTCAGTGATAATTCACAGTTTATTATTGTAACACATAATAAACAAACCATGAGTGCAGTGGATGTAATTTATGGTGTGACCATGCAAGAACCTGGAGTGAGTAAGCTAGTCCCTGTCGATTTTAGAAGTTTAAGCAATTAATTTACATCATTCATTGTATGAATTTTGTTTAAATCTGCCATTATATTATTTGTGGTTTGCTTTTTGCTGTACCTGCCTTTTAGCCGGAATCCTGATTATTTTGATAGTGAGGTAACACCGGCGATTATTATTCAAAATAAGGGGGTTAAAATGCTGCAATTTGTTGAATCTGGCAAGACGTATCAGTTACCCTTAACAAATGCTCAAAGCAGGGTAGCGGTTGGTCAAAAAGTGGAAGTGATTTATGAATTAAGCAATCCTCAACATGCTAAGTTGAATCAATTTTTGGGGTATTGGATGCAACCTTCCGAATTAATATGGACAATAGGTATATTTTTTGTGTTATTAGGAGTTGCTTACGCTACCACCCATCGGCCACATCCAGACGCCCTTAAAGAACAATTAAATTATAAAAAGGAGAATTTAAAAAAGTATCAATAATACAGATACTGGTTATTTTTTGAGGTATCTCTTTATTTCTTTATCTACATCACGATTCTTAATGGTTTCTCTTTTGTCGTATTCCTTTTTACCTTTTCCTACACCAATTTCTAATTTGGCATATCGCTTTTCGTTAAAAAAAATACGAAGAGGAATAATGGAAAAGCCTTTTTCCTTCACTTTAGTTTCTAACTTTTCTAATTCTCTTTTGTTGAGTAGTAATTTGCGATCATGCACTTCAATGTGATTGTTTTTATTGCCATGTGTGTAGGCATTAATAAACAATCCTCTCACCCAAAGCTCGCCTTCGTCAAAAAGACAAAAAGAATCATTAAAACTCACTTTACCTTCCCTGATTGATTTTACCTCTGTACCTAATAAAACAATGCCTGCCTCATATTTATCTTCTATGTGGTAATTAAAATAGGCCTGTCTGTTATTGATCATAAGTAAAGTTAGTTACGAAATAAGAACGCAACTTCAGAAAGTTTGTCTTTTAATTCCTTGCGATCCACAATAAAGTCAAGGAATCCATGTTCTAATAAAAATTCACTTCTTTGGAAACCTGGTGGTAAATCCTTTTTTATTGTTTCTTTGATGACCCTTGGACCCGCAAATCCAATTAAAGCACCTGGCTCTGCAATGTTAAGATCACCTAACATTCCAAAGCTAGCAGAAATACCGCCAAAAGTTGGATCGGTTAATAAGGATATAAAAGGAAGTTTAGCATCACTTAATTGGGATAATTTTCCACTTGTTTTTGCTAACTGCATTAAACTAAAAGCACTTTCCATCATTCTAGCCCCACCACTTTTACTGATTACTAAATAAGGAAGCTGATGTTCCATACAATAATCTACCGCTCTACTAAATTTTTCACCCATCACACTTCCTAAAGAACCACCAATAAATTCAAAATCCATACAAGCGATTACATAACCCTCACCATTTATTTTTCCAGTAGCTACACGCATGGAATCCTTTAAATCGGTTTTAGCGTGTATTTCATCTAGACGTTTTTGATAATTTTTAAGATCTGTAAAGTTTAAAGCATCTTTGCTGGTGATGTTATCAAAAAGTGTAGTGAATTGTTGATCGTCAAATAAGATATCAAAATATTCATCACTCCCAATACGATGATGAAAATTACATTTGCCACAAATGAAAATATTTTCCTTCAATTCAGAGCTGGTACAAATATGATTGCAGGAAGGACATTTTGTCCAAAGTCCTTCGGGGGTTTCTTTTTTATCTGCAGTGGATGTCGTAATCCCTTTGCGAATACGTTTAAACCATCTTGATTTGCTGGCTTCTGAAGCGGTAGATTCTTCTCCAGTTAAATTAACCTCAATATCTTCTTCTCTGTTTTTCATTTGGCCTAGATTTTTTATGCGTTACGATTGATGCAGTTTAAGTCATCAAAAGCAACTTCTAAACGTTTGATAAAAGATTCTTCTCCTTTACGTAACCAAACTCTTGGATCGTAATATTTTTTATTGGGCTTGTCTGTGCCTTCTGGGTTTCCTAACTGTGCTTGTAAATAAGCTTCATTCTTTTTATAATAAGATAAAATTCCTTCCCAGAAAGCCCATTGTAAATCTGTATCTAAGTTCATTTTAATAGCGCCGTATCCAATAGCTTCTCTAATTTGATGTTGCGGAGAACCAGAACCTCCATGGAATACAAAATAAACAGGTTTAGGAGCAGTTTTTAAATGTTGCTCAATATAAACCTGACTATTATTTAAAATATCGGGACGTAATTCCACATTACCAGGGGAATATACACCATGCACATTTCCAAATGCAGCAGCCACAGTAAATAAATTACCTACTTTACTTAATTCGGTATAAGCATATGCAACATGTTCTGGTTGTGTATATAATTTATCATTTTCAACACCACTATTATCAACGCCATCTTCTTCCCCTCCAGTCACTCCTAATTCAATTTCAATACTCATCCCCAATGGTGCCATACGTTTATAAAATTCAACCGAGGTTTGTATATTTTCTTCTAATGTTTCTTCAGATAAATCCAACATGTGTGAACTAAATAATGGTTGGCCTTTTTCTTTATTATATTGTTCCCCTGCATCAATTAAGGCACTGATCCAAGGCAACCATTTTTTAGCCGCATGATCGGTGTGAAGTACCACTGGAACATTATAATGTTTTGCTACTTGATGCACGTGTAATGCACCAGCAATAGCCCCTTGAATATTGGCTTGTAAATGATCATTGGGCATTCCTTTACCTGCGATAAATTGAGCTCCACCATTTGAAAATTGTATGATAATAGGAGAATTCACTTTTGCTGCAGTTTCGATTGCTGCGTTGATGGTATCTGTACCAGTTGTATTTACTGCAGGTATTGCAAAATGATTGTTTTTAGCATCATTGTATAAAGCTTCTAATTCTTTACCAAATAAAACACCCGATCTGTACTTGCTCATAGTTTAATAATTGAGTGACAAATATACAAATTTAGCGCCAAACGAATGTTAGCCAAGCACTCAATTCGTGCTCATTTTATCCACGCTGAATGAAATGTAAAATGTTGAAAATGAAATGATTGTATTTTATAAAAAACCTTTGCTTTTCATCCAATCGTCATTGTAAACCTTGCCTACATATCTACTTCCATGATCATGTAAAATACAAACTACCACATGGGTAGATTGAAGCTGATTTTTTAATTGTAACAAACCTTGTATACAGCTTCCTGCACTATAACCGCAAAATAAACCTTCTTCTTTAGCTAATCTTCTTGTCATAAGGGCACCGCCTTTATCATCTACTTGCTCAAAATGATCAATGACACTCATGTCATAGTTAGCAGGAACAAAATCCTCTCCAAATCCTTCAGCTATGTATGGCTTAACTTTGGAATGATCTATTTTGCCAGTTTGAAAGTAATGTGTAAGTAAAGAACCCTCAGGATCAATGGCCCATACTTTAATTGCTGGATTTTTTTCCTTTAAAAAACGAGCTGTACCCGTAATGGTTCCGCCGGTTCCAGCAGTACAAACTAAATGTGTGATTTTGCCTTCTGTTTGTTTCCAAATTTCAGGACCAGTGGTTTCGTAATGTGCTAAACGATTTGCTAAATTATCATATTGGTTAAAGAAGTAGGAGTTGGGAATTTCTGCTGCTAATTTTCTAGCAACTGAATAATAACTTTGAGGATCTTCTGGAGCTACATTTGTGGGACACACAATAACTTGAGCACCTACTGCTTTTAAAATGTCAATTTTTTCTTGACTTTGTTTATCGGTCGTTGTAAAAATACATTGATATCCTTTCACCACTGCTGCCAATGCTAAACCCATTCCTGTATTACCACTCGTGCATTCAATGATAGTGCCGCCTGGTTTTAATAAACCATTTGCTTCTGCAACTTCAACCATTTTCAAAGCCATTCTATCTTTGATACTATTACCTGGGTTAAAATAATCCACTTTGGCCAAGACCGTTGCAGGAATATC
>JAFMJX010000141.1 GCA_017853235.1 Chitinophagaceae bacterium
GCACTACGTTGTTGTGAGTGTCTGCGTTTAGGATTAGGCATCTCTTATGTTTTAATTTTTTATATGATTGGTTGTTGTCTCTTTTTTATTTTAGTTCGTTGATTAGGACTCCTCATCAAAGTTTTTGAACTTATCCAATCCCTTCCAAATATTTTGATTTGGAATTTCGTTGGGGTTGGATCGAAACTTTTTTAATTGATCCAATACTTTTTGGTTACAAGTGGATTCACCTTTTTCATTTTCCTTGCAAATTTTTTGCAGAGGTATACTCAAATTGATGAATTCGTAAATCCAGGCAGCTACTGACAAATGACTTTCGTTACGGTCAATATAGTAAATGTCGGGATCTTCTTCATTGCTGTTCATGGCATCAGGGTCATCTACTAACTTTACAATTAGATTGAACTCATCCCACAATTGAACAACGAGGGGGTTACCGCAACGATCACATTGTGAGTCCACTGTGCCATCCACATCAAAACGCAATTGCATAAAACCTTGGTTTTTTTCAAGTCGAAGTTTCACCGTAGTTTGACAATTACTAAAATCCTGTGGTCCAAAATTACTAAAGAACTTATCCTCAATACGGTATTCGAACTCATGCTCACCGGGTTTTAAACCCACAAACGCTATTTCGAAAGCCCTGTTTTGGCCCATAACCGTACTTTAAGGGACGGCAAAGTTACTAAAATACAATGAAAAGACAAAGTTTATCCTAATTTTACCTTTCAATTAAATACATGCCATTGAACCTTCCCAAAACACTCAAAATGACCTACCTGTATGCTTGGCATGGGCTGGCTATTTTGGTTTTTGCTTTTGGAAGAAACCCCAATTGGGTGAGTAAATGGTATGGTAATTATTGGTTTAAGGGGTATGCTAATGGGGTGCGAAAGGTGTTGGGATCCTTTCCTTTTGCATTAGGAGAAATAGTTTATTTTATATTAATTATATTATTGATATACAATATTTTAAGATGGTTATATAGTATTAAAAATAAAATTAAAAAACCTGTTTTTACACTAGGGTTACTCTATTCCTTGACTAAAAAACTGGCTATTATATATCTCTTATTTGAAATGGTTTGGGGGTTGAATTATCAAAAAAACAGCCCTGCCATCTCATTTGGATTACAAGTTCCCACCCAATATACAGAGGCTCAAATGGATAGTTTATCCCTCCATTATATTGGTTTATTGAATCAAACTAGGTCAAAATTAGATTCAACTAACCTGTACTTTTTAGATACCCTGTTTCAGGAAGCTATCAATGCCTATCAGGTTGCCTCCTTAACCTATCCCTTTTTAACTTACGAACACCCCAATATTAAAAAAGCAATTTTTCCAGGACTAGGAGATAAAATAGGTTATTTGGCTTTTTATCAGCCTTTGACTTCAGAAGCAATTATAAGGGGGGATTTACCTGTTTATACGCTTCCGTTTACAATTTGTCATGAGATGGCCCATCAATTAGGTTATGCTTCAGAATCTGAAGCAAATTTTATTGCTTATCAAGTAGCTCATACAAGCTCAGATGCATTACTTCAATATTCGATGCTTTTGCAAATGTTTACTTACAGCCAACAAGCACATTTATCTTTTATTGTAAAAAGAGGTGATTTTAATTCCTGGAAGCAAATTGTGGCAAGAAATAAAAAACTATTATCGCCACAAGTATTAGAAGATCGAAAAAAAATAAAGGCTTTCTTCCAAGAAAGAATGGGAGAGCGTATTCCAGGTACGGAACAATTATATGATCAATTTTTAATTTGGAATCAGCAATCAAGAGGAATTGAAAGTTATAATGATGTTTTGTTATGGGCTTTAGCAAAACCCATTCAACACTAAAATTTATTCTTCCACATCATACTTTCAATAGGTTTTTCAGGCTGCCCACTGTATTTTGCATTTGATTTGTTATTATAACTCACTTCAATTTCGCCATCTACTGGGAAATAAATAAGTTGGCCGATAGGCATTCCTTTATAAACTTTAACGGGTTGTTTCACCGATATTTCTAAAGTCCAATAACCACAAAATCCAACATCTCCTTTTCCTGCTGTTGCATGAATATCAATACCCAATCTTCCAGTAGATGATTTACCTTCTAAAAAAGGAACATGGGCATGTGTTTCTGTATATTCTAAAGTCACTCCCAAATAAAATCCAGAAGGTTCTAAAACATATCCTTCTTCTGGAATTTCAAAATAAGTGATGGTATTATGTGCTTTAGCATCTAAAACAGTATTATCATAAGTAGCTAGCCATTTTCCTAAATGTACATCGTAACTGTTACTACCTAAATCCTTGCGATCATAGGGGGCAATTTTGATCGTACCTTTTTCAATTTCTTCAAGTATTCGTTTGTCTGATAAAATCATCTTAATTAATTTATGTTTAGTTTTGCTAGTACTGCAAAGATAGCTCGCTTTAATGCGATGCAATCTAACTCAAAGCTTTTTTTTATGCCTTTCTTTTATCAACAAAATATTAACGAGACAACCCATTTTGCCATTTGGTCCATTGAAGAGCCGTTGTCTTATTTTGAAGAAGAAATGCATTTATTGGTAGATATTCAAAATGAAGAAAGGAAAATTCAACATTTAGCTGTCAGATGGTTATTGGCATTGATGATGCCCGAAATAGATGTTGCCAATATTAAAGTCGCAGATAATGGCAAGCCTTATATTCCTGGAGCAGGATTTCATTTTTCATTATCTCATTGCAAAGGATTTGCTGCTTGTGCAATTAGTGAGAAAAGTCCAATAGGTATTGATATTGAAATTTTGCATGATAGAATTGCTAAAGTTGCCCACAAATTTTTAGAGGAGGAAGAAAAGAAATTGGTGGCCGAAGTGCCAGTTGCAAATCAATTAAATCATTTGGGTTTTTACTGGGCAGCCAAAGAGGCCATGTATAAACAGTATGAAAAAAATGGGATTGATTTTTCAAAACATTTTATTATTCACCCACTCAAATTGAATAAAGAGGGGATGGTGCCAGCTCAAATAAAACACATGGATACGCACAAGGAAGTACAATTGCAGTATGTTTTCAAAGATAATTTTGTTTGTACAGTTTGCTTTGATTCCTAGTATTCCACTAAAAAATCAATTGGAATGATATGGAATCAATAAGTTTGAATTTTTATTCGTCAATTCCAAGTGTTGATTCGTCTTCCAATAAATTCAAGTTGATGGCATCGGATCCTGCAATACCCTCAATGGATCCTTTTATGTGCATAGCGTTGAGTAATACTTTTTCTAATTGCTTTTCGCGTGACTTCCAAAGTTTTTCCATTGCATCTCTTTCTCGTTGGATACTTTGACGCATTTGTCTAAATCCTTCACCTACTGCTTTCCATTGTTCGCTAAATTCATTGCCAGTTAAATAGTCGTATAAGAAACTCATTTTATCACCCTTGTTTTCCTGACTTTTTTTAGTTTCAAATATTTTTAAAATCGCGTTGCGTAAAAGCAAGGCCACGCTTTTAACTTCCTGAAAAGAACAAATGTAGACACCTTCTTTTTCGCCAAAACGATCCATGTCCTTGGGGAACGTTTGAGTTACAATAATGGCAATGTCCGCACCCTGACTTCTCATATCTGCTTTTAATTTTTCTATCCAATCTTGTGCAAATGCGGTAGTGCGTTTACTTTCATATATTATTTTTCCGGCTTCTTGACCAGTACTGTTTCTAACCAATTGAATACAATCAGCACCACGTACACCTTTGCCAACTTCTAAAATTTGATCAAAAGGAAAACTGGATTTTAAAAGTTCTTCCAATAACAATTCTTGTACTTCTCCTTGCATTTGCATACTGCCTTGTTCGGCCTTACGCTTCATTTCATCGGCAAGTTTACGTTGGTCTTCTAATTGTTTTTCGAGTTCTTTTACTTTAAGCTGATATTCTTGGTCTTTAAGTGATACTCTTTCGGCTTCTTCTTTTTGAATTTGAGCTTTTAAACTTTCTCTTTCCTTATTTAATTTTCTTTGAAGTTCTAATTCTAATTCTGCTTCTTTGTTTTGAATCGCTTGCACTTGTTTTAAAAATTCCAATTCTTTTTGTTGGAATTCTTTAACCTGCTTGCTCATGTTTTCCTGACTTTCTTGGGCCAATTTTAATTTATGGTTGTATTCTTCGGCTAGATCTTTTTTGAGTTGATTTGAAATGTCCGTTTCTATTTTTATTTTTTGTTCTTTTTGCCATTCGGTCATTTTACCACGTAATTCTTTTTCCACTTCTTCACGAATAGCATCTGTAGGTTCAAAGCTGTGCTGACATTTTGGACAGGATACGGTATAGTTTGGCATAGGAATACTTTCAGGTCCTACAAAGATGCAAAAAATAGCAACAGGGTCAACAAAATTATGTAGGTTTGCGGCCCTGCGGAGGTGGCGAAATTGGTAGACGCACTACCTTGAGGTGGTAGCGCCTATAACTGGGCGTGGGAGTTCGAATCTCCTCTTCCGCACAAAGCCACCCTCGAGAAATCGAGGGTGGCTTTTGTTTATACGACCGCGTCAAGAACTTGTTCTTGTAAGAGGGAGAATAAACAAAAGCAAACGAATCACACAGTGATTCATTTGGGTGGCTTTGAGTAAGCACCCATTCAGAGATGCTGCGAATAAAATGAGCAGCATCTCTGAATGCTTTTCCGACCGCGTCAAGAACTTGTTTTTGTAAGCGGGAGAATAAATTAACAAGGGGGCCTTTTTGAGGCCCCCTTGTTAAAAATAGATGGGTAAGTAAATTATAAGCTGCTGATCAGTTCATTTCCTGATCTTACATAATCGGCATTTTTTCCTTCTTCAGCTAATTTAATACAAACCGTTGCACTTTCTTTAGCTCCTTTTTTGTCTCCTAATTCCTTTTGAGCTTTTGCTTTTAATAAAAACAACCAGTAAGCTTTTGCATTTCCT